>JBGPKR010000067.1:0-16625 GCA_041486045.1 Chitinophagaceae bacterium
AGTGGAAATTGAAGCCAGTTTCCCCGGTGGCGATGGCAAATGGCGTCAATACCTGGAAAGAAACTGTAACGGGCAGGTAGCTACCGATAACGGCGCCCCTGAAGGCACTTATACCACGATGGTTCAGTTTGTGGTTGACAAAGAAGGAAACATCAGTGATGTAAAAGCCTTGACCAATCATGGCTATGGAATGGAGCAGGAAGCTATCCGCACCATTCAGAAAGGACCAAAATGGAATCCGGCTATTCAGAATGGCCGCCAGGTAAAAGCCTACCGCAGGCAACCCATCACCTTCCAGGTGCAAGGTGAATAAAAAGAAAATAATTTAACTGAAAACCTCTTCAGAATATTGAAGGGGTTTTTTGTTTACAGCTAAAGGCTAACAGCTATTAGCCTAATTTTGGCTAATGTCCGGTAAGCTTACCAGTTGGGAGGATACTATCGTAGCGCTGGCCACTCCCCCCGGAGTTGGGGCTATTGGGGTCATCCGCTTGAGTGGCAAGAATTCTTTCCAAATTATGAATCAATTATTTCCTTCGAAAAACCTGGGCAACGAACCCTCACATACATTACATGTTGGTTTTATCAGGGAGGATGGAGAAGATATAGATGAAGTGGTTGTTTCTCTTTTTAAAACCCCCAAAAGTTATACCGGTGAAGATGTGGTGGAAATAAGCTGCCACGGATCGCCCTATGTACAGCAACAGGTCATTAATGCCTGTATCAAACGGGGGGCAAGACTTGCTAAACCAGGTGAGTTCACCCAAAGAGCTTTCTTAAACGGCAAGCTGGATTTAACACAGGCCGAAGCGGTTGCCGACCTGATCGCTTCCAACACATCGGCATCACAAAAAGCCGCTCTTCATACTATCCGTGGCGGGTTTTCTGAGAACTTAAAATCATTAAGGGAAAGATTGATCCGTTTTTCAGCATTGATAGAACTTGAACTGGATTTCAGCCAGGAAGATGTCGAGTTTGCAGACCGGAAACAATTGTATGAGCTGATTGATGAACTGACTGTATCGACCAATGAACTTGTGAATTCATTCCGGTTGGGAAATGTAATTAAAAACGGGGTCAGTGTTGCCATTATCGGCAAACCCAATGCCGGGAAGTCAACTTTGCTGAACACATTGCTGAATGAAGACAGGGCTATTGTCAGCCATATTCCCGGAACAACCCGGGACACGATTGAAGAAGTGATCAATATTGATGGCATTTTGTTCCGGCTTATTGATACGGCGGGTATCCGCCGGCATTCCGGTGATACAATTGAAAGTGCCGGAATAGAAAGAAGTCTCGAAAAAATGAAACAGGCTGACCTCGTATTGTATCTCTTTGATGTAAAAGAAACAAAACAGGAAATTGAAAAAAGAAAATCGGGAATGGATGCGCAGGGTTTAAATTATTTGCTGGTGGCCAACAAAATCGATGAAGCCGGTGAAGAGGAAGCCAAAAAGAAATTTGCTGCCCTTGATAAGGTTGTGTTTATTTCTGCCAAAAAACAACTGCATACGGAAGTTCTCAGGGAACGGATGGTGGATATTGTGTTACAGGGGAAGGTGGTGACTGAAAGCACCATCATCACCAATGCCAGGCATTATCATGCATTGAAAGAAGTCGGGAAATCATTAGGAGATATAAAAAAAGGATTAGATGATCAACTTCCCGGCGACTTACTGGCCCTGGATATCCGGCGCTGTCTGCATTACCTGGGTGAGATCACAGGAGAGATAACCAATGAGGACCAGTTGGATTACATATTCAGTAAGTTCTGTATCGGAAAATGACCGTATCACTATAGACGTGAGTTTCACGCAACTCAAGTATTATCTCTTCGGAGTATTCTTGCTTTTACTTGTTGATGTTTGCATTTGATACCTGAAATCTTGTTACTAGAATGTTACCAGAGTTGTCTAAATGTATATAAATCAGTGGATGGTATATTCTGTATCGCAGCTCCAGAATGGTTACGTTCTCGAAAGTCATGTTGGTTATTTCGCCGGTGAGTTCACTTTTAGTGGGTAGCTAAAATGATTAAAAACTCTAATTTTGAGTGGTACGAAAAAAGGGGGAGTTTACAAGTTCAGCCTGTTTATGCAAAATTTGAAAACTTGCGACAATCCAATCCGGAGGGTAATTATTATATCACTTTCTTCGGTTGTTGGTGTTTAGAGAGCTTTATTTGAAAGTTAACTGATCAGAACACCAACAACGGAGTAACATAAAAGCATTCCTGCAATGTCAAATGGGTGTAACTTTTACACAATCCTCCTAATCACATCTATCAATATCTTCTTTACATTATCCGCATTCTGATTGAATATCTTTAAAATCTCTTCCCAGGAAACAGGCGCTTCATCATCTTTCCAGCAGTCATAATCTGTGCTCATTGCAATGGCGGCATAAGGTATTTTTAATTCGTTGGCCAAAGTGGCTTCTGTGGCCACAGACATATTAATAACATCTGCACCCCAGAGCTGAAACATTTTTGATTCGGCTTTGGTAGAGAAACGAGGACCTTCAATAGTAACAACCGTTCCTTTAGGATGAACAGGGAAATTCAATTGTGTGGCTGCGGTGAAAAATAATCCCCGCAATGTTTCATCAAATGGCGTAGCCATTGGTGTATGCACTATGCCGCTTTCAAATTTGTCAGCGTATGTGTTGATCCTGTGTTTGGTGAAATCAATAAACTGATCCAACACTACAAAATGTCTGCGACCAATTTCTTCTTTTAAACTACCACAGGCTGTGGTGGCTAAAATATGAGTTACGCCAGCTTCTTTCAATGCGTATAAATTGGCGCGGTAATTAACTTCGGTGGGAGAGTACTGATGATGTTTGCCATGGCGGGAAATCAATATGACCTCTTTCTCATTGATAATCCCATGTGTTAATACCGATGTGGGTTTGCCGTAAGGGGTGGAAACTTCTTCTTCATGAGCATTACTTAATATTTGCGGATCTTCCAATCCGGAGCCACCAATGATTCCGATTTTTATCATAAAAAGTTTACAATTTATCTATCAAAATGCTGCCTGCTTCTTCAAGGTCTTTTCCAAAACTGATGATGCCTTCCGGATGTCCTCCCATCACAATTATTTTTTCTTTACTTAATGCTGTTTCATCAAACAGTCTTTTTATTTCATTCGCCATTTCAGGTGTGCCGTAGAAAATGTTTTCACTGCTCGTTGGAACATGATGGATGAACCTGTTCCATAAATTCAGATTGTGTATATGAATAACTGCATTGGTTGCTGCAGAACATTCATATATCAAAGCATGTGTAAGTGATTCCGAAGAAGCTTTTAGAGGGCCTGCGCAGGTTACACTGTTTGTGCTGAGATTATAATTGGTAACCAGCGAATAATGTGATTCGCTTAGTGTTGCTAATCTACCGGTAGCAGTGCCAGATATCAAAAATGTTTTTTCATTACATCTCATGCTAATGTTTCCAAAGCCAATGCCATCAGGGTACACGCCAATCAATCCTTTTTTATACATAATTTCACGCCACACATTTAATATAGCAACTTTATTTAATGGAATATCATTAGACGGAATCCAATTGCAGTTGAATTTTATGTAACCCTCATCCATATTATTTTTTTTCGGGAAACAAATTAAGGATGCTTTTTTTATTGGGCTCGCAAATGCCTCTTTCGGTGATGATGCCTGTGATCAGCCTTGCAGGTGTTACATCAAATCCGTAATTAGCAGCCTTGCTGTTATCAGGAGTGAGCAACACTTTTTTTATCTCACCATCACAAAGTCCTTCAATGTATTTTACTTCATCGCCATTTCTTTCTTCGATAACTATTTCTTTCAGACCATCTTCCATTTGCCAGTCGATAGAAGAAGAGGGAAGTGCTGCATAAAAAGGTATGTTGTTGTCATTAGCAGCTAAGGCTTTCAGATAGGTTCCGATTTTGTTAGCTACATCGCCTGTGTATGTGGTCCTGTCTGAGCCAATGATTACCATATCCACCATACCATGCTGCATCAGATGTCCTCCGGTGTTGTCGGCGATGACGGTATTTGGGACTCCGTGTTGTGCCATTTCCCAGGCGGTTAAACTCGATCCCTGATTTCTCGGACGAGTCTCATCTACCCATACATGTACATTAATACCTTTGTCATGCGCGGCATATATAGCTGAACTCGCAGAGCCATAGTCCACAAATGCCAGCCATCCTGCGTTACAGTGTGTAAGGATATTTACGGTGCCACCGTTTTTATTTTGACTTATTTCTTCGATTAATTTCAATCCATGTTCGCCAATTCGTCGACAATGTTCAGCATCTTCATTAGCAATTTCATTAGCAATGGTAAAGGCGATGTTTATTTTTTCCTGAATTGTATTTCCATTTTGTATAGCATTCAATTGTTTGTTTACTGCCCATGCCAGATTTATAGCGGTTGGACGGGTAGATTTTAATTTCTCGGCCGCCAATAAAATAAATTGATCAAAAGAATCGTTTTTTGGTGCTTCAAGAGTGGCTAAATAAATCCCAAAACCCGCTGCAGCTCCAATTAATCCTGCGCCTCTTAAGTGCATATCTTTAATTGCTGTAGCCATGTGATCAACGGTTTCCAGTTCTTCAATAATAAGTTGGTGAGGCAAATGACGCTGGTCTATAATCTGAATTACTTTTTCATCATCTGATTTTAACCAGATAGTCCGAAAAGCTTTCCCATTAACGTTCATGAAATGATTTTAATTAACGGATCAAATATAAGAAAGTAAGACTTGAGATGTTGCAAGGGATTACAAGCCACTTGCTTAATGCTCCTTATTTTTATTTGGTATCGACAAAGAGCAGGGCTTTGTGCAGGTGTGGCATTAGTATTCCGTCCTGTAAAGCTCCCCCTTTTTTCGCACCACTCTAAATTAGAGTTTTTTGTTTCTAATGTCTTAGCGACATAAAATAAGGAAGATTTATAGCTTTGAATTAGTATTAAAATCTTGCAGTTTTTTGTGGTTTATCTTCCGAATTCGTGTTACTTTTCTTGTTACTAAAATCGCTAAAATCCTTTAAAATAGAGGGTAAGTATATTCTGTATCGGGGAAAGTAAGAGAATATTCCGATTGTTTTATTTTACTTTATTGGTTTTGGTATTATCTGCTAATTCAGCTTGATCAGTTTCACAACCTGGCGATTATTTCCCTGAATCACTTCAGCAAAATAGGTTCCGGCTTTAAGATTACCACCCAGTCTGTTATAAGCAACTCTGCCATTAAGTTTTGTTATACTCATTTCCTTGCCCGATATATCCATTATTCTTATCATTATCGGTTCAGCTCTGTTACCGGTTATATGCAAAGTGAAATCATTGGTGGACGGATTGGGCATCACTGTTATAGTGAACACTTCTGCTTTCTGAGTCCCAGGTTGCTTTTTTACTTCACCTCTTGCAGAGATTGGCGTAGATTGTTGTGTTGCGTATCCACTTAGATCTGGCTCGCTTGTTCCGGATACCATGTTGAATTTCGTGGTCCCTGGGTATAATATCAGATCTCCGGTTGTAAGTTGGCCCACGGGAGTTGCTGCAACTTTTGTAATTGACTCCGGTTGTGATATTTGCCTGTTATTTACCGGGGTCCCCGATTTTTCTGTAAGTGTAAAACCATTCAGATAAGTGAAGGTGTTAAGTTTATTAATAGTAATCACCAACTGTCCGGCTGTCGGGGTAAGATTAGTAAATGTTACTTTATTGGCTTTATTATTATCTGTTAACACAGATTGAAGGATGCCATTAATTACAAATTGTGTAGTGTTGCCGGTTGTGAGGCGGCTGGCGTACAGCTCCAGGTCATAATTTAATGCATTGTTCAATCCATATAGTGTAACTGTTCTTGTGCCGGAAGTGGCATATGTGGTATAGCGCAAAACTTCCGGCGGGCACATGGTACCACCGTATGAAGCGCCATTGTCAGGCACACCCTGTGAGTAACTTAATACTGCGTTCACGGTGGATGGAGCGCCATCGCTGTAACTGAAGCTGGAAGAAGTAATATTCGTAGTGCCGGTTACATTCCAGTTGTTCCAGCCTCCCTGGTTATAAGGATTGCTGCCGCCAAAAAGATTGACCTTGATATATTTTTCAGATCCTGGTGGTTGTGCATTTACAGTTATTACTACCGTGTCCCTTGCTGTGGCTCCGCGATTGTCTGTTACTGTAAACTGGTAGCTGTACACGCCTGCCACTAAACCACTGGCTGTTGCAGTTGCTGTATTGGCATTCGTCAGTGTGCCTGCCGCCGGGCCTGCGATCTTTACCCACGCATATGCTGTTATCGTACCATCAGGGTCTGTTCCGCTTCCGCTTAATGTAGCTGTATTAGTAGGTAAGGTTATAGTGATATCGGGACCGGCATTTGCTATCGGCGGTTGATTGACAGTCACATTCATCGTATCCTTTCCTGTGGCTCCGAGATTATCTGTTACAGTTAACTGGTAGCTGTACACGCCTGCCACCAAACCACTGGCTGTCGCTGTTGCGGTATTGGCGTTCGTCAGTGTACCTGCCGCAGGGCCAGCTATCTTAGCCCACGCATACGCTGTTATCGTACCATCAGGGTCTGTTCCGCTTCCGTTTAAAGTTGCAGTATTGGTAGGTAAAGTTATAATGATATCGGGGCCGGCATTCGCTGTTGGCGGCTGATTGGGAGCCGGATTGACAGTTACATTTACCGTATCCTTTCCCGTGGCACCGAGATTGTCTGTTACACGCAATTCAAGTTGGTATATTCCATTAACCAGGTTACTTAGCAGAGGGTTTACCGCTGCATTATTGGAAAGAATGTACTGACCAGGGCCGCTTATCTTACTCCACGAATAGGTAGTTATGGTTCCATCTGCATCTGATGATGCACTGCCATTAAGCTGAATTGAATTAACCGGTAAAAATATTGAAGTATCATTGCCTGCACGGGCAACCGGCAATAAATTCTTACGTATGCATAATGAATCAAGTATCCGTTCACTTAAGGTTCTTAAATAAAACAGTTGGTGGCCATTATTGTTTACATGCACACCATCACCAAAACTGTAAGAATTATTAATCGTACCATCAGGGTTAGCAACATCGGTCCAGAAATCAATTGCTTTGGCGCCAAATCGCTGATAAGTCCAGTCACGAAACTCCATCAGGTATATTCTTTCCTGTGGGCTTAACGTACTCCGGGGCTGTGTGGTGGTAACCCAAACCGGGATATTGGCTGAATTGGCCAGCGCCATCGTACGTTCATAATTATCTTTACTTTCCTGTTGCGGTATGCCCAGCGCAATGTCGTTTGTAGGAAGGTTGATGATGATAGCATCAGGATGATAGCTTAATGCTTTGGTGATATTACGGTTAGTATCCGGGAACGGTCTGTTGAGTGGCGGCACAAATCCTGTTGGACATAGTACTTCATAAGTTGTTAAACTTAGAGTAGATAAATTGATAATATTATTAAGTGGATGTTTTGTGCGGATATAGTTGCTGTATTTATTCACCCAGGAACTGTCAATTGGTGTAGCACCAGTGCCATATGCAGTGGATGAACCCAGTACAACGATAGTAAATACTTTACCGCAGTTCAATGAATCACCTGAACCGGGCGGTATGCTGTTATTATTCACCATTACCTGCAACGTGTCTTTATCTATTGCTGCGCCATTATCGGTTACCGTCAGTTCAAATAAATAAATTCCGGTAGTAAGATTGTTTACAACAGTGCCGGAACTATTAGCGTTTACAATTGTAAACTGCGATGGTCCACCAACCTTTGTCCAGAGATAAGAACTGATATAACCATCCGGATCTGATGATGCCGATCCATCCAATGTAACTGAAGTAGCTGGTAGTGTAATCGTTTGATCTGCTCCTGCATTCGCAATGGGTAATTGATTTCCGGGAGGCGGGGTCCCCGATTTTTCAGTAAGTGTAAAACCATTCAGATAAGTAAAGGTGTTAAGCTTATTAATATTAATCACCAACTGTCCGGCTACCGGGATAAGATTAGTAAATGTTACTTTATTGGTTTTATTATTATCTGTTAACACAGATTGAGTGATTCCATTTATTACAAATTGTGTAGTGTTACCCGTATTGGCACGGCTGGCGTACAGCTCCAGGTCATAATTGAGTGCATTGTTCAATCCATGTAGTGTAACTGTTCTTGTGCTGGCAGTGGCGTAAGTGGTATAGCGCAAAACTTCCGGCGGGCACATGGTACCACCGTATGAAGCGCCATTGTCAGGCACAGCTTGTGAGTAACTTAATACTGCATTCACGGTGGATGGAGCGCCATCGCTGTAACTGAAGTTGGAGGAAGTAATATTCGTAGTGCCGGTTACATTCCAGTTGTTCCAGCCTCCCTGGTTATAAGGATTCGTTCCGCCGAATAAATTTACTTTAATGAATTTATTTGTTACTACCGGCGCAGGCTGAACCATTACTGATATTGTATCCGTGTCAACAGCAGAACTGTCATCAGTAACAGTTAATAAAAATTGATAACTGCCCGCAACAAGATTTTGAAAATTGGAGTTTACACCAGCAGGCGTTACAATCAATGCAGCAGCAGGACCCGATAACTGGCTCCATAAATAACTCACTATTGTTCCATCAGGATCGTACGAAGCCGCAGCATTTAAATTAACTGAGTTAACAGGTAAAGTAATAATTACGTCATTACCTGCGTTGGCAACAGGTAATTGATTGGGAAAAGGATTGATTACTGTTATCTGCACAGTATCATATCCGGCACCACCCTCGTTGTCTGTTACAGCAAGACGAAAAAGATAGTTCCCGGGCCGGAGGTTTGAAACAGATGCAATACTTGTGTTTTCACCGGTAATAGTAAATTGAGAAGGACCGGAAATTTTTGTCCATAAATAAGATTCTATTGACCCATCGCTGTCTGATGATGCCGTACCATTCAGCACTACAGCATTTTGCGGAAGATTAATTTGCTGATCCGGCCCGGCCCTGGCAAACGGTAATATATTGGGATTCGGATTGATAACAGTAACGCGAACAGTATCTCTTCCCCAAAGACCACTTGTATCAGTAACTGTTAGCTGAAAAAAATAATTTCCGGCGACCAGGTTTGATACAACCGGATTTCCAATGCCCGGGTTACTGATTAAAGATGAAGAGGGGCCAATTATTTTGATCCAATTAAAGGTCAATGGGCCATTTTCCGGATCATAAGAATTGAGCCCGTTTAACTGTACAGAATTTACCGGTAAGGTTATAGATGTATCGTTTCCTGCAATGGCAACCGGCGGATAATTTCGCCTGTAAAGGAGCATCCATTCATAAATATTATATCCACTATCCCTGAACGAAGGAGTGTAAACATAAAATCCTGTGGCAACATGCGAAGGCCCATTGACGCGGGTTATTTTAGCCTTGATCGGAGGATTATAACTGTTGATTTTGTTAACAAAATTCTGTGACCAACTTACCGGCGCCGATGCATCATCATTACTGTGCAATGCCCACACCGGAAGGTTTGCTGCTGCAATATAATGAGCCCCGGTATCTACATAAGGATAATTATAACCAGCAACCGGAACTATTGCTGCCAGTTTTTTTGACCGGAGCAAACTTGTATTAGGATATTTCCAGGTTACATCTCCTCCTGCACTTAAACCGGTAAGATAAATCCTCGATTGATCTACTTTATAACCACTGCTAATAATATAATTCAGCGCATCTTCTATATCAGCCGGGCCGGGCCAGGCTACAAACTGAAGTGAAATTATAATGAATGAAGAAGTTTGTCCATTTACTGTAAAACCGGAAGGAAACTGGTTGTTTTTGATATAATACGGGATCCCCTCGTCAAGTAATTTTAATAATTGGGATGCTGACCCATTTCCAAACGAGCCGCCTCCCCCGCAATAAACAATTAAGGGAAAGGTTGACGAAGAAGAAGCATAATTGACAGGCAGGTATTCGTAGAAACCCTTGCAGTTTGAATTTATAGTAATTGTCCTGGGTGTGTGAGATTGGGAAAAAGATAAAACAGAAAATAAGACCTGCAGGAGCATTAATAGGGTATATCTGATGATATACTTAATCCCGGGTTTTATCATTGGACATATATTTAGGCTTACAAAATTGATTACATAAATCAGCCCAAATCAGAAAGATGAATCTCTTTTCACAAAGTGAATATATGCAGAACTTATTTAATATGGGATAAAAAAAATTAGATTGATCAGAAAAAATTCCGATCCGCTTGTAAATTTTCCCGGAATTTGACCATTTTAAAAGAGAATATGCATTCAAAATAAAGTGGGTTTCAATATTAATCCCCCCTTACTCAAAATCTCTGTTTTTTTGCTTGCTGATGTTTGCTTTTATCACCCAGAAACTATTACTGATTTGTAACTGAAAGTGTTTAATTGTATTTAAATCAGTCAGTTGGTATATTCTGTACCGGGAAATAAGAGGATAAGGGAACGGAAAGTCTATAGCTGAATTCACAGCAAAATTATTAATACTGGTAATCAGGAAACAGCCATAGGAGAAAAGTTCAAATTGGGTTGCTGATAAAGATTCTGCCGGAATAAAAGACAACAACATCACGAACGATGACCGTTGTCATTTTTTTTTGTGCTGTAAGTGAATAAATTGGACATTGTTAATCCTGTTCGATCCTTGATAGTTGTATAAAGTAACGTTTGAACTATGGTACTGATATTAGTTTTTGCGCTTTTCTTTGTTCTTCCTCTTACAGTACTGGCAGCAGAAGAGAGTTGGGAAAAAATTTGATATAAAATAATTGTACTTCGTCCAAAAAAATTGAACTGCAATTTGTCAGCCAGAGAGGAAACAGAAAATTAACTAGCCTTCAGCAACGGGCGGAGAATTTATTGCCCGGGGTCTTTTGACTAACAAACCTATATTTTTCAAAATCACTATTACCAGGAGCATAAAAGCAAATAGGATCAGGAGAATAAATTCCTGCCGCAGGTCCCGGAGCCAGTACACTTCTATCAAAACAAATCCATGAATAAAACATATAAGCTTAGCTGCAAATCCATGACTGAAGCCCTGGTTGGTGAGCAGGTGATGAATATGCGTTTTATCCGCTACGAAAGGTGATCTGCCCTTCCATATCCTCAGGGCAAATACACGAAGGGTGTCAAAAACAGGCATAAAGACAATACCAAGTACAAAGACAGGAGCATGGGGCAATACACCATTAGCTGCAAAAACGTTTACCTGCATCAGCCGGACGCTCAGTACTGCTATAACAAACCCCAGTACCAGGGAGCCCGTATCACCCATGAATATTTTTGCCGGATTGAAATTAAAATAAAGAAAAGCAAAGATGGCCCCGGCCAGCGCAAACGCTACCAATGCCGTATTGCTGTCACCACTCATAGTAAGAAAGAGGCCGAGAGTAACCAGGCTCATAAAACCCAATCCACCAGCAAGACCGTCAATGCCATCGATCAGGTTGAAAGCATTGGTGATACCTACTATTGCCAGTATAGTGAATGTGTATTGGGCAGATATTGGCAATTCAGCAATGCCAAACAATCCATCGAAAGAAGTGATACGAATCCCGGATAAGGCAAGCAATGCCGCAAGGCCAACCTGCACGATAAACTTATATTTTGCAGAAAGATCTTTCAGATCATCCAGGATACCGAGTCCAAATAATACAGCAATAGAAAGGAAAAAACATATTTGTTCCACTCCGTAGCTGAAGGGGAACCAGAGAAACAGGGCCATCATCATACCAGCCATAACAGCAATACCACCCATAGTAGGAATAGGAGACGAGTGTTCTTTTCGGGGACCGGGCATATCATAAAGCCGGTATTTTTTTATAAGGGTCATGATAGGCGGAATAGTAATAAGTGTTACCACAAAAGCGGTAATAAAGCAAAGCAATGCAAACTTGTAGTCGTTAAAATACAGGTCAAGCTGTAAAAGGTGGAAATAGCTTTTCATTGGTACCCGGTTTCGGTCAGGTATATTGGATTCTTGTTAGACTAAAATAGACTGATTTTTTTGAAAAGACAAGGCTTTTTTTATTGTATTGCCCCGAAATTTTCCGGGTGAGGAACTATGACCTGAATTTAAACGGGGCGCTGGGATAATTCCGATGATAAAGCCGTAATTTTCGCATCCCAAAAACAATGACAATTACTATATTTTTTTTCTGGTTTAGCTATTGATCAACGAGATTAACACGGGCAGTATATAGTATTTTTGTTTGAAAGATTTACATTATCTCCTCTTCAGCGAACATATTGTCCAGCCCCATAGAATATTTGAAAGGCGTTGGTCCGCAACGGGCTGATTTGCTAAAAAAAGAGCTGGGCATTTTTACATTTGATGACCTGCTGAATCATTTTCCTTTCCGCCATGTTGATAAGACAAAAGTGAATCTGATAAATGAGATTACTTCACAGACAGACCTGCCTGACCGGCAGGCAGGATATATCCAGGTAGCCGGAGTGCTGGTAAATTTTGAAGTGATAGGACAAAGGGCCGGAAAGAGATTGATAGCACAGATAAAAGATAAATCAGGGTCTTTGGAGTTGACCTGGTTCCAGGGAATCAACTGGATCCAGAAAACATTGCAAACCGGGCAGTCCTATTTAGTTTATGGAAAGGTTACCTTTTATAATGGCGAACCCCAGATCATTCACCCTGAAATTGAATTGCTGACAACAGAAATGGAGGGGGGAAAGAGTTTTTTAGAACCGGTTTATCCCACAACAGAAAAATTAAAAGCGAGAGGATTGGGGGGAAGACAGATCGGCAAGCTGACACAGGTATTAATGGCCATGTTACGGGAAAAAGATATTCCTGAAAACCTGCCGGATCCTGTTTTGGGGCCCTTAAAACTTATTGACCGTTTCCAATCTTATAAGCAAATCCATTTTCCCTCGGGTATTGCTGAATTTGATGTAGCAGTAAAGCGCCTGAAATTCGAGGAACTATTCATCGCACAGCTTCGTATGAATTTGCTGCGAAGCAACCGTCATCGTTTTTCCAAAGGGGTTGTGTTTGACAAAGTCGGCGAGCTCTTTAATAATTTCTATAAACATTATCTTCCGTTTGAATTGACAGGCGCACAAAAAAGAGTGATAAAGGAAATCAGAACTGATACGGCCAGGGGAAAACAAATGAACCGCCTTCTTCAGGGTGATGTCGGAAGTGGTAAAACAATTGTAGCCATTCTCATTATGCTGCTTGCCGCAGATAATGGCTACCAGTCCTGCCTGATGGCGCCGACAGAAATCCTCGCACAGCAACATTTCAAAACGATCAATTTATTACTGGAGAAAATAAACGTTCCGGTTAAATTACTCACGGGCTCATCCAAAGCTGCGGGAAGAAAAAAAATATTAAAGGAATTAGAAACCGGGGCATTGAAAATATTAATCGGCACCCATGCCGTGATTGAAGATGTGGTACAGTTCAATAACCTGGGTCTTGTGATTATTGACGAACAGCAGCGCTTTGGCGTGGCTCAAAGAGCCAAGCTCTGGGAAAAAGCCTTGGTTCCTCCTCATGTGCTGGTCATGACGGCCACACCCATTCCCCGCACACTGGCGATGACTGTATATGGCGACCTTGATTACAGTGTCATTGATGAATTGCCGCCCGGCCGGCAACCTGTCACTACCGTTCATCGTTATGAATCACACCGCAGCAAAGTGATGGATTTTATCAGGGCTGAGATTGAAAAAGGAAGACAGGTCTACATCATTTTTCCATTGATTGAAGAAAGCGCAAAGATGGATTATGAAAACCTGATGAAGGGATTCGAAAATGTAAAAGCGTATTTCCCCGAACCCAAATATTGGATAAGCATGGTGCATGGGCGACAACCGGCGGGGCAGAAAGAACTTAACATGAAAAGATTTGTTGAAGGGGATACGCAGATTTTGGTATCCACCACCGTTATTGAAGTAGGGGTGGATGTGCCCAATGCTTCTGTGATGGTAATAGAAAGCGCCGAAAAATTCGGGTTATCCCAGCTGCACCAGTTGCGGGGCAGGGTGGGCCGGGGAGCAGAAAAGAGTTATTGCATACTTTTATCAGGCATTAAATTGGGTAATGATGCCCGGGAACGCATCAGGATCATGACGACAACAAATGACGGGTTTTTGATAGCTGAAAAAGACCTGGAACTGCGGGGACCAGGTGATATAGAAGGAACAAGGCAAAGCGGTGTTTTAAACTTTAAACTGGCAAGTATAGTCCAAGACAGGTCATTGTTGGATATTGCCAGGAATATGGCAGCAGCTTTGCTTGAAACCGACCCGGATCTTGAATCGGCCGGAAATTTGCGGTTAAAGAGTTTTCTTCAGCAACCCAAACAAACAGTGGCATGGAGTAAGATTTCATGATAAAAACAGGTATTTTTCATTTCAGAACGGATTTCACAGGCGGAGGAAAAACAAATTACAATGAAGCGACATTTCTTAACACAACATTTTAATCCATTTCCCGCAATTATTGGTTATTTTAATAGAAAGATTTTTACCCTGAAACTCATTTTTATTTTTTTGGCACTCTGTATCCCTGCTTTTGCATCCATTGCACAGAGTCATAATAATATTGAGTTTATTGAAAATAAAGGACAATGGGACAGCCGTGTGCAATATAAAGGGACCGTAAGCAATGGCGCCTTTTTTATCCGTGATGGCGGATTTACAATAGTACAATATCACCCGGTTGATTTTGCCAATACCATGAAGTTGTTGCACGACAAAAGGTCCGGCATACCCGATGAAAAATTCATGGTCCGCACCCATGCATTCAATGTAGATTTTTTAGGAGCCGCATCAAATATTTCCACACGGGCGGATAAACCTGTTTCTTCAGTTAATAACTATTTCACCGGCAACGACCCTTCAAAATGGGCAGGTGATTGTCATATTTACCAGGCCATTAGTTTGCAGAATGTATATCCCAATATTGATGTCCGTTATTATACCGATAATGGTTTTCTGAAATATGATATCATAGTAAAGCCAGGTGGCGATGTTTCAAAGATTGCTTTAAAGTACAGTGGTGTTGATCAGTTACAGACAAAAAACAGGGAACTGTTGATCGGGACTTCTGTAGGGGAGTTGAAGGAATCATCGCCTTATACTTACCAATCAGGCCTGGCCGGGAAAAAGGAGATCAGTTGTAAATACGTGGTGAAGAATAATGTGGTGAGTTTTGATGTGAAAAACTATGATCCAACCGCCACATTGATCATTGATCCTGTCATTGTGTTCTGTTCTTTTTCTGGAAGTTCTGCTGATAACTGGGGTTATACCGCAACCTATGGACCTGATGGCAGCATGTACGGCGGCGGAATCGTATTTAACAATGGGTTTCCTGTTTCAGCCGGTGCTTTTCAAACTAATTTCCTGGGAGGTATTTTTGATATTGGCATCATAAAACTTTCAGCCAACGGTTCTAACCGGGTGTATGCAACCTATATCGGCGGTTCAGGTGTTGAACAACCTCATAGTCTTATCGTGGACAACCAGGGCAATTTAGTTCTTGCGGGAAGAACCAATTCCCCGGTTACAGGGGCCGGATCCTATCCACTTAAAAATCCGGCAACCGACACTATTGGCGCATGCGGCGGGTATGATATTATTGTTACCAAATTAAATGCAACAGGCACCGGTATCATTGGTTCAAAAAGAATAGGAGGTACTGCTGATGACGGAGTCAATATTACAGACAGAAGAAATGGTACCAATTCATTACAGCAGAACTATGGAGATGATGGCCGCAGCGAAGTGATACTGGATGTTGCAGGGAATGTATATGTTGCTTCCTCTACACAATCAACAGGGTCAGTAAACCCTTCCAATAATTTCCCTGTACGCGGTGCGCCATTTCAAAGTTCGCCCGGCGGAGCCCAGGATGGGGTCGTTATTAAATTACTACCTGATCTCAGCGCTGTTATTTTTTCAGGTTTTCTCGGTGGATCCGGAAATGATGCAGCTTATGTTCTTTCGCTGGCTCCAAACGGCAATATATTTGTGGCAGGTGGAACAGAAAGTGGTAACCTGCCGGGTAATTCAGCAGGCACTATTGGCCCATCCAATCACGGCGGTATAGACGGATATATTTGCAGCATCAGTAATAATGGTTCTGCCATTAACAGGACTACCTATATTGGAACCAGCGCCACTGACCAGATCTTTGGTATTCAGTTTGACCTGAATGGGTTTCCTTATGTAATGGGGCAAACTACCGGTTCATGGCCGGTAACGCCCGGCACTCCAACATACGGAAGCAGCAGTGGTAAACAATTTATTGCGAAGCTGCAACCCGATCTGTCCGCTTTTGTTTATTCCACTGTTTTTGGATCAGGTTCGGCTACTCCTAATATCTCTCCAACTGCTTTTTTAGTGGATCGCTGCGAAAATGTATATATCTCCGGCTGGGGTGGATTCTATCTCTCACAAAACCTCTATAACAGTTCCGGTACCAATGGTCTTCCTGTAACAGCGGATGCATTTAAATCCAATACAGATGGCAAAGATTTTTATTTTTTTGTTTTAAAGAAGAATGCAACAACACAATTATTTGGTAGCTTTTTTGGCGAAAACAACAGACCCGGTGCCGGTTGTGATCAT
>JBGPKR010000068.1:0-16511 GCA_041486045.1 Chitinophagaceae bacterium
ATTTTTCAGTTGCCGGCAGTCCGTTCCATGATTTTGTAACCCTTAAATATACGATAGCCAATAATCAGCCAATAAGTATAAGGTATTTCAACAGTGCCGGAGCATTCCTGCGAAAAGAGGATTATAATGCAACAGCAGGTACAGGAATTTATACATTATATGGCCTTGCAAATTATCCTTCGGGAATGTACCTGTTAAGGCTGGAAAGCGGACGCGAGGTACAGACATTTAAGGTTATTAAACAATAGAAGAACCTATTTTAAAAAATAGCTGGTTATTATTGCCGAGTTAAATCTTTCAAACCCTTTTCTGAAAAGAAGAGGGTTTTTTCATGCCCATGTCTTTCACAAATTACTGAAACAGTAATGTGAAAAGATGAACTTTTATAAGCTGTATTATGCAGGTATAGGCTCCATACAGGCAATATGGAAAGATTATAATCTCAATTCCGTTTAATCAATTTTCTCTTCGCTTCTGTGGTGGGAGTATATAAAGAAGCATTAATAAATATTTTTTATCGGCACTTGGGTAAATTGCCCGATAAACTTTGAAATAATTTTACAAGTCATCTTCAAAAGCCAATGACGATGTGCCAGCTATATTTCATGACTATTAAAATACTCTGTAAGAACGGCTGATTTTTTATACGGTAACCGGCATAAATAATAACTGTTGCTGAAGCACCTGTGTAGTGGAGTGTAACAGGAGTCCTTTTTTCAAAGCGGTGATTTTCCTTTCAAAGTTATTCAACTGTGCCAGGTAATGTTTCTAAATATTTTTTGCCGGGGCAGCACTGCATTTGGTGAATGGTAAGGAAAGTATAATTGCAACAGCGGGCATAGAAAAGTATATTTTTGAAAAAAATTCTTGCTGATTAAGATAAGTAATCCATTCATATTAATGTAAGTGTATTCATGTAACAGGAAGGATATTTACCCGGTATAAATATCTTTTTATAAGAAAAGCAGCATTTTTTTTCTCATAGGATTTGAAATGCTGTACAATAAGCTAATCTTTATAGCCAATTTAGAAAAGCCATCTAAAATCCAATTAGTATGAAACTTGCTTTACAACCAAAAGCGTTTCTTTTAGTATTATTTACATCCGCTTTTACCTTTTTATCTTTTTCACAAACCATAACCAGGGGGCCTTATCTGCAAATAGCTAATCAAACAGCTATCACTATACGCTGGAGAACCTCGGCTGCTGAAAATTCCAGGATTGAATTAGGAGCCGTTTTTGGAACTTATCCGACAGTAGTAACTGATCCCGCAAGTGTGACCGAACATATCATAAGGGTTACAGGATTAACAGCCGACACTAAATATTTTTACCGCATTGGTAACAGTACAAATATGGTTGTTGCGGATTTAAAAATGTTTTTTACAACGGTACCGCCTGGCAATACAACCCGGAAAATAAGGATTGCCGCTTTTGGGGATTGCGGAAGAGGTAATGCCGTCTACCAGGATCAAAATCTTGCGAACTATCAGAGTTATTTAACAACCAACGGTATTGATGCAGCCGATGCCTGGATATTGCTGGGTGATAATGCTTATAGTGCAGGTACTGATGCAGAATACACATCTAATTTCTTTGGTATTTATGGGAATAATATTTTAAAAAATCACAAATTATACCCTGCACCGGGCAATCACGACTATGGTAATAATGCAGGCAATAAACCGTCCCGTGTCATGCCGTATTATAATAATTTTTCTATGCCACAGTTGGCAGAATGCGGAGGTGTAGCATCCAATAAACCCAATTATTATTCCTTTGATATTGGTAATATCCATTTTCTCTCTTTGGACTCCTGGGGTACTGAAACAGATGACACAAATAAAGACATGGGTTTCAATGGTACCAGCAATCTCAAAACATGGATCAATAATGACCTTGCTGCCAACACAAAAAAATGGGTAATAGCCTACTGGCATCATCCGCCTTATACAAAGGGAAGCCATGACTCGGATAATGGTGGAGGAGGAGATCCTGAATTGCCGGCTATCCGTCAGAACTTCATCACCTATCTTGAAACAAGAGGGGTAGATATGATTGTCTGTGGTCACTCCCATGTATATGAAAGAAGTTATTTACTGAGAAATTTTACCAGTAGCTGGACCTCTTTTGTTCCGGCTACACATGCTGTAAGTACATCCAGTGCTAAATATGATGGCTCGGCATTGTCCTGTCCTTATATATATAATACTTCACCGGCTAACCATGGAACTGTATACGTTGTGGCTGGTACAGCCGGAGCAAGCGGCGGTACACTTGCTAATTTCGGGGCTTATGCATTGCCATACGCAATCAACAATGCGGGGATATTTTATTTTGAAGTAGAAGGCAACAGGCTGGATGCAAAGATGCTTCGAAGTGATGGAACTGTGTTTGACAAGTTCACCATCATGAAGGATGTAAATACAACGACTAACTATAACATTACAAACGGAAGTTCAGTTGACTTAACAGCCACCTGGCCGCAAACGGGTAATTACACCTGGACCAATACGGCCGGAACGTCCCGTAACGTAAACGTTACACCCCCTAATAATACCACTACCAACTATACAGTTGCGGATGGTTTGGGTTGTGTTCTTGACCAGTTTAGTGTAACAACCAGCAGTACCTTGCCGGTTTCATTATTAACATATGAAGTAAGGCTGAATAATAATAAAGTGAACATCACCTGGTCTACAGCCACTGAAATCAATAATAAATATTTCACCATTGAAAGGTCTGCTAATGGAAGAGATTTCAGCGCTATCGGAAAAGTGAATGGTGCCGGTAATTCTACTTCCATTCAGGAATATTCCTTTGTTGACTATAGTCCCTTACCTGGCACCAGTTATTACCGCTTATCGCAGACCAATCTTGACGATCATAAAGAGTATTTACGGGTAAAACAAGTCATTAATAATAAAGGAAATGATTTTGAAGTAAAAACGATTACTCCGGGTAGGGGGCTATTGTCATTGCAGATTAATTCTTACAACCAAAGTGTATATCAATTACGTATTTATGATTTGCAGGGCAGGGAACGGAGAAATGAAATGCTGGTTTGTCATGCAGGGATGTGTACAAAAGAATTTACACTGGAAGCAGGGGTGTATGTGTATGAAGTGATAAATAATAAAGGGGATAAGATATCACAAAAGGTTTTGATTAACCAGTGATGTTAAAATAACCTGGTTAGGTTTAATACCCAACCGATACCTATGAAACTAAAGTTTTACATTAGTTTACTTTTACTTGGACCTGCTTTCAGTGCATCTGCTCAGGTGATACGTCCTTTTACTGCACGATATTATAATTCCTCTGTCAGGGGAAATATAGTATATGTTTCTAATAACATCATATCAACGGCCGGCGTCGGTTCCGGTAATCCGGGTACCGGGGAGGTTCCTCCTGCAGGTAACACCAAAGACAATGCCGGTGCTGCTATCAATATCGACGTGGATGGTGCCGGAACTGCTCCAACAACGCTGATTGCTTATGGTTCCCAATGGCAATTTCATGATACTGTTACAACGGCGGTAACAGGAACGGGACGATTAAATAACTGGAATCAAACCTCTTATACGGATACCTGGTGGAGACAGGGGAATGCAGTAATTTATTATAGTGATGCCGGAACTACACTGGCAAATAACCCTGGTAATGCGACCTATCCAACTACTTATTTCAGAAAGACAATAAATATTCCTTCTGTTTCCACTTATTCTGATTTTACGATCAACCTGAGAAGGGATGATGGCGCCATCGTTTACGTAAACGGTGTCAAAGTTTTTGCTGATGTTTTTTTTGCATCACCCACTACTTACCTGACACCTGCTGTTCCTGCTACTAATATTGAAGGAGCAAATGAATATGTAACTATCCGGGTACCAGCTTCCAAATTTGTTTCTGGCAACAATACCATAGCGGTGGAAGTACATAATCAAACCAATATTTCCACAGCGAATATCATGGATATGTTATTCGATCTTCAATTGTTGGGAAATGATCTTAATACAACTTTTAATTCTTCGACAGCCGACCTTAATCTCCCGTCCTGTTCACAAATATTATGGGCAGGACTTTATTGGGGAGCTGACCAGGGTACCTATGGTACAGACAGCTCATGGATTACAGGAGATGCTGATAAAACCATTAAATTAAAAATACCCGGCGGCAGTTACCAGGTCATTACTTCACAGCAATCCAATCAACATAGCCTTGGCTGGTCTACAGCAGGATTTAACCATACCGGTTATCTATGTTTTGCAGATATTACTTCTTTGCTGAATGCTACCAGTCCAAACGGCACTTATACAGCGGCCAATGTGCTGGGTCCGATAGGGATCGTAAACGGTTGCGGTGGGTGGACTATAGTTATTGCTTATGCCAATTCATCTTTACAACCCCGGAATCTTACGGTGTTTGATGGCGCCGTAATTATCAACCTGGGAGATCCGGCTGTTGATGTACCAATTTCAGGCTTCCTCACTCCTCTTTCCGGCCCGGTAAGTTGTGAATTGGGCGCCGTTGTTTATGACGGCGACAGGAGCAGCACTGATTCATTTGCATTTAAACAAAATGGGGCGGCCGGTTTTTATAACCTCGCTACTATTACAATTCCTTTGAATGGACTTAATGATGCATGGAACAGTAAAATATCTTATAAAGGATCTGTAGTAACAACCCGAAACCCTGCTTTTCAAAATACATTGGGATACGATGCACCCATATTTGATCTGCCGAATACCAGCAACCTGCAACTGTCAAATAATCAAACTGCAGCTACCGTCAGATTTGCATCGCCCAGTGAAAACTATTTTGTCCATGTATTATCTACTTCTATTTCACAGTATAATCCAACTTTTTCTTTTGATAAAACAGCAACTGACATCAACGGAGGCTCCCTCTTGCCTGGTGATAGTTTACGTTACAAGGTCAATTTCACTAACGTAGGAAATGATTCCAGTATTAATTCAACAATTCTTGACAATATACCGGCTGGTACAACATTTATTCCGGGCAGTATTAAAATTTCGGGAGTAACCAAAACAGATGCCTCCGGGGATGACCAGGCCGATTATGATTTTACAAATAACCGGGTGGTCTTCCGGGTGGGGATAGGCGCCAATGCCACCATCGGTGGCAGGATAGGAATTGGAGTAAGTGATAATGTGCAGTTTGATGTTGTTGTTAGTTCTTCCTGTACATTAATAGGATGTACCGGTAGCATGAGAAATAGTGCCAGAATCAATTTTACCGGTAAAACTTCCGGATCCGTATTATTCGATTCAAGCGGGGTCAATAATTCAGGTTGTATCACACCCGGGCCGGTGGTAAATTTTGTTGCAGGGACCTGCTATACTCCGGGAGATACCCTATTAACAAATAGTTGCCCTGCGACCAGTGTTTTAATACCCTGGAGAAAATATGGAGGGTACACATTTTATTCCGGCATGCCTTTTATTCCGGGAAATATTTATGATCCTTATATTCCCATTACTGTATCACATACTTACTGGGCTTATTACGATAGCGGCCCGGGTTGTTCGGATACCATAAAAATCTCTGTATTTATTGTGGGCTGTCCGGATATTGACGATGATAATGATGGCATACCTGATTATGTCGAATTAAATAATCCTGTAGCCTTACAGGATGCAGATAGTGACGGGATACCTAACTGGAACGATAATACCTATGCAGGTTTTGTCGATAACAACGGCGATGGATTCAATGATAATTTTGACCCCAGCGCAGATTCGGATAACGATGGAATACCTAACTTTTATGATATTAATTTCCCTGGTTATGTTGACAGCAATAATGACGGAGTAAATGATAATATGGACAAGGACCTGGATGGTATTCCGAATCATCTTGACCTGGATAGTGATAATGATGGCATACCGGATACAGTGGAAAGCTTTGGAGTAGATGCCAATGGCGATGGCCGTATTGATAATTACACAGATACAGATAATGATGGTTTTTCACAGAATGTAGATTTTAGTAATACAGGTGTTGCTAATTCCGGAGTAGGATTGGGCGCAGTAGATACCGATGGAGATGCTATCCCAAACTATTTAGATCTGGATAGCGACAATGATGGGATACCGGATATTATAGAAGTATTTGGAACAGATGCATCCAATAGTGCTACTGTGAGTGTTTTTACAGATTTAGATGGCGATGGATATGCTGATGCATTGGATGCGGACGTAGGCAATGATTTAATAGCAGAAAACTCTGCCGCTTCACTCTTGAAAACAAGTGCTGATGGTAATGGTGACGGCCGGACTGATACCTGGCCATTTAAAAACATGGATAGCGACAGCAAACCCGGTCCATATGATCTCGACAGCGATGGCGATGGAATAACTGATGTAAAAGAAGCGCAGTTTACCGATACAGACTGGAATGGCCAGGTGGATGGGGCAATAAATACAAACGGACGTAACACTACACTGGCTGCATTACCTTCATTAACAATTCCAAATACAGATGGTACAGGCGGTGCAAATCCTTATGATATAGACAGCGACGATGATGGAATCCCTGATAATGTGGAAGGCTTAACAACTATTGGGTATCTGTTACCCGCAGGAACGGACACTGACTTGGATGGAATTGATAACAGCTATGATAATTTTAACGGGTTTGGCGGCGATGGTATTCATCCTGTTGACACAGATGTAGATACTCAACGTGATTATCTGGATTCTGATACGGATAGTGATGGATTAATTGACAGAGTCGAAGGCAATGACTTTAACTTTAACGGGCAACCAGATGATAATGTGACATTGACAGGTATAGATACAGATAGTGATGGATTGGATGATCGTTTTGATAATAATAACGCCAGTGCCGAAGCAACATCAGCCTACATGGGAAATGGAGGCTCCACTTTCGGAGATCCAACACCTGGTTCTATTACCACAGTTCAGCACACCACAGTACCCTGGGGTTGTGCTACAGAAAGAGACTGGCGTTGTGTTTTTTATATATTAAGGTGTGATATCATTTCTTTTAAAGCTGTATTGCAAAATCAGGAGGTAAAGCTTGACTGGACAGTTTTCTGCAAACAGGAAGCAGATCAATTCATCGTTCAAAGAAGTGTTGATGGAATTTCTTTTACTGATGTTGCCATGATTAACGGACGACCGGTGATTAATGAAGCAGAATCATATTCAGCTGCTGATGATATTACCCAGGTCAATTCTGACTTCATATATTACAGATTACTTACTATTCTGAAAAACGGAAAAAGAAGTACTGGTAATGTTATAATGATTCGTAAAAAAATAAATCTGGATGCAGATGTACAGGTGTTACCTAACCCGGTACGGCATCAATTTCAATTGTTGGTAACCACTACCGTATCGGCAGTTGCAGAAATTCATTTAATTGAGGGAAACGGGAAAACGCTGTTAAAACATAAAGAACAGTTGCAGCCCGGAAGTAACGCTTTTGTCTATAACTGGACAACTAGTATGCCTTCGGGCTTGTATTATCTGCGGGTAAACATCGGAACTGAATGTTTTACAAGAAAATTATATGTAATACAATAGTCAGATGCTTATTCCTTTAGAATAATTTATCCAAACCATCTTCAGCAAAGAAGAGGATTTTTTATACATGCATTGGTATCAGTTACATTTGCATCCATGTACACCCTGAAGAAATCGCTGGGGCAGCATTTTTTAAAGGATGAAAATATCTGTCGCAAGATTATTACATCATTACAACAGCATTCCTTTACGCAACTCCTGGAACTGGGACCGGGCGGCGGAGCTCTTACAAAATATTTACTGGAATTAAAAGCCATTGATTTCAAAACGGTGGAGCTGGATGTTGAAAAGGTGGATTACCTGCTGAAAACATACCCTGAACTGAAAGGAAAAATAATTCACCGGAGTTTTTTGGATATGGAAATGCCATTCCGCGGAAAGTTTACCGTGGTTGGAAATTTTCCCTATAATATTTCTACACAGATCCTCTTTAAAATCCTGGAATGGAAAGATGAAGTGGAGTGCATGCTCGGGATGTTTCAAAAGGAAGTGGCGCAGCGGGTGGCGGCAAAAGAAGGCAGTAAAGTGTATGGAGTTACCAGTGTGCTGGTACAGGCTTTTTTCAATGTGGAATATTTATTTGATGTTAACCCATCCTGTTTTCAGCCGCCGCCAAAAGTGAAAAGCGGGGTGATCCGCCTGCTGCCCCAGACAAAAATAACGTCCTTGAAAAGTGAAAAAGATTTTTTTGTACTGGTGAAAACTGCATTTAACCAGCGCCGGAAAACATTGCGTAATGCGGTAAAAAATTTGTTTGATGCAGCGATACTGAAGGATGAATTGTTTAATAAAAGAGCAGAACAACTGACTGTAAAGGAGTTTGCTGAGCTGACTTTTAAAATGAAATGAAGAAAGTTATAATAACATGCAAGTCTCACCGGTATTTAACAGATACCCTTCTGCAAAAGGGGTATGAGGTTTTAAATGAGCCTGCCATCACGTACGATGAATTGTCCCTGGTTGTTCCTGATGCGGAAGGATTAGTGGTGACAACAAGGATTAACGTGGACAAAGCCCTTCTTGATAAAGCCAGACATTTAAAATGGATTGGCCGCCTTGGCAGCGGGATGGAGCTGATAGACATTGACTATGCAACCAGTAAAGGAATAAAATGTGAAGGCAGTCCGGAAGGTAACCGCAATGCTGTGGCTGAACACCTGCTTGGTATGCTGCTCGCTTTGATGAACCATATACATTCGTCAAGCAATGAAATAAAAAACGGATTATGGCGAAGAGATGAAAACAGGGGTACCGAACTGCATGGGAAAACCGTAGGAATTATTGGTTTTGGAAATACAGGAAGCAGTTTTGCAAAACTACTTCAACCCTTTGATGTGACCGTACTGGCTTACGATAAATACAGATTTGGATTTGCTCATGATTATATCAGGGAGGCCAGCCTGGAGCAGGTTTGCAAATATGCAGACGTAATCAGCTTTCATGTGCCGCTGACCGATGAAACATACCACATGGGGAATACTACTTTTTTTAATGCGTTAGAAAGAAAACCCTGGTTTCTTAATACAAGCCGTGGGAAAGTGGTACGAGTGGGGCACCTGGTAAATGCATTGCTTGAAAATAAAATTGCCGGCGCCGGACTGGATGTGCTGGAGAATGAACAGCTCAACACGTATACACCCATTGAAAAAGAGCAGCTGAACTGGCTGCTTGACCAGCCCAATATTATCATCACCCCGCATATCGCCGGCTACAGTTACGAAGCATCATTTAAGATGGCAGAAGTGCTGCTGAATAAACTGAACCTGGCCTGATAACTTCAGCAGGGAGATATTTTTTTGATTTGCAACTTTCCTTTTCTTTCTTACCTTACAGCCCCTTTTAATCCCTTCCCTGATTGTTTACATATTCCGGCTTCAATTTCTTAATAAATAAAACCAACCAAACATGAAAAAATTATTAATGCTGCTTACCGCCATCAGTATTTTTATAGCCTGCAACAATGAAAAGAAAAAGGATGACAAAACCGGCGACGACAAAAAGGACACAAAAATGAGTGGTAATATCACTTACCCCTACAAAGCCGATTATTCTGATTTCAAGATGGGAGATCCAAATCACACTAAACTGGTAATGGATTTTTACAAAACATTTGAAGAGAACCGGATGGATGATGGCAAAGCAATGCTCAACGATTCCGTAACGGTGAATTTTGCCGACGGCAACAAATTTATGGGGATTGCAGACAGCCTGATATCCATGGGCAAGCAATTCAGAGCCAACTACTCGGCTTATAAAGTTACCATAGATGCCTGTATGGCTGTTCACAGCAATGATAAAAATGAAGATTGGGTTTTGATCTGGGACAGGGTTTATACAACAGATCAAAAAGGTAAGTCAGATTCTGCAGGAGGCCATTCATATTGGCAGATTAAGAACGGTAAAATAGCCTTCTGGGGGGAACAAGAGGCAAAACTGGCACCAACGGCAGAAATGAAATAGAAATAATCAGCAGGCGGATAGCTTTTATTTCCGGAAATAATTTTTATCTTTGTTTCACAATACTGCAACGCTTCAGCTACCACTGGGGCGTTGTTATTTTTTTTATTTTATCAAAGGAGGTCAACATGAGCGACATTCAATATGTGACGAAAGAAACGCTGGAACAGATGAAGATCGACCTGCAGCGGATGAAAGCCGTGGATCGCCCTGCGGCCAGCCGGGCTATTGCTGAAGCTAGGGAAAAAGGCGACCTGAAGGAAAATGCAGAATACGATGCTGCCAAAGAAGCACAGGGGCACCTGGAAGCAAAAATTGCTACGTTAGAAGGCTCAATGGCTACTTTCAGGGTGCTGGATGAAAGTAATATTGATACCAGCAAGGTTTCTATTCTTACAAAAGTTACGCTGACAAACCTGGGAACTAAAAAACGGGTAACCTATAAAATCGTCAGCGAAAAAGAAGCTGACCTGAAAGCCGGCAAAATTTCTGTCACTTCCCCGATCGGCAAAGGCATATTGGGAAAGTTGGTCGGAGATACGGCCGAAGTGCAGGCGCCGGCCGGTGTGCTGCAATTCAGGATTGAAGAAATCACCGCATAGGAAACCGGAACTCTGTTCCGGTCTGTCTAATAAAAGTTGATGGTTCTGCATAGTGCAGAACTTTTTTATTGACAGCACTTCTTGTGTATCCCGCAGATATCGCAGATTGAATACCCGCAGATCCCGCAGTGTTTCTGATCAATCAGCGTTATCTGTAAATATATCAGCGAAAATCTGCGGGAGATTTTCATGAGATTGTAAATTTGTAAAGTGAAATGGCGATACATTAAATCTTCAATCCAAAATCTAAAATCAAAAATATTCAGCGATATGACCATTTTTTCAAAAATCATAGCAGGAGAAATCCCTTCGTATAAAATTGCGGAGAATGAAAAGTTCTTTGCTTTTCTCGACATATTTCCGTTAAGGGAAGGGCATGTGCTGGTAGTACCAAAAACAGAAGTGGATAATCTCTTTGACTTACCGAAGGAATACCTGCAGGAGATGTTAGTGTTTGCCCAACCCATAGCAAAGGCCATTGAAAAAGCATTTAACTGCAACCGATGCGGCATCAGCGTTATTGGTCTGGAAGTGCCGCATGCACATATACATCTTGTTCCGATTAATTCATCCAACGATTTAAACTTCACGCGGGCAAAGCCAAAGTCTTCAGATGATAGTTTGAAGAAAGTGCAGGAAAAAATCCTGGCGAACCTGTAATTATTTTCTTGTTACCCTTCCTGGATTTTTTTTAATGAAATCACCCCAGCCTTTTAATCCATTTGCTGATTTGCCTGCAATCGAACTGCTTTGAAAATGATGACACATCGCCACTGCCAATGCATCGGTGGCATCATAGTGTGTTGGGTTTTCTTTAAATGATAATAATGTCTGCAGCATTTTCATCACCTGCACTTTATCTGCATTGCCATTGCCGGTGATGGATTGTTTTACTTTTTTGGGAGAGTATTCAGTTACTTCTAATCCATGCCGCATGGCTGCTGCTATTGCCACACCCTGTGCCCGGCCAAGCTTCAGCATGCTTTGCACATTCTTTCCGAAAAATGGAGCTTCAATGGCAAAGTCTGTGGGCTGGTATTTGCTGATGAGTCCGCTGACCGTATTAAAAATGAGTTGCAGTTTTTTATAACTGTCTTTTATTTTGCCGGGTTTCAATACGCCGAGTTCAAGCAAACTAACCTGGTTGTCTTTTACGGTGATTAATCCATAACCCATCACGATGGTGCCGGGATCAATACCAAGGATTATTTTGGGAGGCTTTTGCAAACAGGACTGTATTTTTACAAGGTTAATGAAGCTAAACAAAAATATCAAGATCTTCATCAATTACTTCCTCGGACCGCTGCTGTTTGTATGGTTATCCTGGTCTATTTACCGGGAAATAAAACATCAGCCCGACCTCGAAAAAACATGGGCAGTGATAAAAAGATCATTACAAGGTCCTTTGCTCTGGAACCTGGTAGCGGTGCTTGCCCTGATGTTTGTCAACTGGGCCATAGAGGCTGTTAAATGGAAAATATCAGTAAAAAAAATTCAGGAAGTAAGTTTTTTTAAAGCATTCAGGGCCGTGCTGTCGGGCGTTTCATTTTCTGTAAGCACCCCCAACAGGGTTGGCGAATACCTGGGAAGAGTGTTATATATGGATGATGGGAACCGTTTGAAAACAATTTCAATTACGATCGTGGGAAGTATCAGCCAGTTGATCATCACCCTCCTGATGGGCTGTATCGGGCTGATCGTGCTTCAGTCCGGGATTGAAACAGCACATTTGATCTCGCCCATCTGGATGGAAGTTATTTTATACGGAGTGATAGCAGCACTGATCATTTTAACACTATTTTATTTCAGGCTTTCATGGATAATAAAAGGGGTTGACCGTTTACCCGGAAGCAGGCGCTTTGCTTACCTGGTCAATGCCCTGGAAGATTTTGATGCAACATTACTCATAAAGTTGCTGTCATTATCGCTGTTGCGCTTTATTGTATTCATTGCGCAATATTACCTGCTGTTTCGACTGTTTGATGTGCAGGTTTTGTGGTGGCAGGGTTTTTGGTCGGTGAGTGTTTCGTTCCTGGTCATGGCGGTGATACCAACCTTTGCGATAGCGGAATTGGGATTGAGGGGAAGGATTGGTTTGATACTGACCGGGTTGTTCAGTACCAATAAAGCGGGAATTATTTTTGCAACGGCCGGCATCTGGTTTATCAACCTGATCATCCCGGCCATCGCAGGCAGTTTATTAATTTTAAGTATTAAAAAAATATATACCGGCAAAAATGAAAAGGCTTAAACTACTTTCACCACTGGCTTTAGGGTTATTCAGTTTTTCGTTACATACCAATCCGGCACCGCAGGATAATTTTTGCGGTATCCGTAATATTTCCTTCCGGGTTGATGAAGAGGTTTCCTTCACGGTATATTATGCTGTAGCCGGAATTTATGTCAATGCAGGCAATGCCGTTTTCACCAGTAAACTGGAAACCATCAGCAACCGGCCGGTGTATCATGTGACCGGGGAGGGAAAAACAAATCCTTCTTACGACTGGATTTACAGGGTAAGGGATAAATATGAAACTTATATTGATACGGCCACAATGCAACCATTAAAGTTTATACGTAATGTGAATGAAGGCGGGTATAAAATATACCAGAATATTACATTTAATAAAACAGCCAACACGGCTATCGCTACGGATGGTGTTTTTAAAGTGCCTGCCTGTGTGCAGGACGTGGTCAGTTCCATGTACTATGCCCGCAATGTTGACTTTTCACAGTTAAGACCCGACGATAAGATACCATTTTCCATGTTTCTCGATAATGAAGTGTTTAACATGTATATCCGGTTTGTCGGAAGAGAAGAAATAAAAACCAAGTATGGAAAATTCCATGCGCTGAAAATAAAACCATTGCTGCTGAAAGGGCAGATATTTGAAGGCGGAGAAAATATGACCGTGTGGGTAACAGATGACCTGAACCATATCCCGGTAAGAGTGGAAAGTCCGCTGGTGGTGGGCAAAGTAAAGATCGACATGATGAGTTACAATAATCTCCGCCATCCTTTGACTTCCCTGATCAAAAAACGTTAGGCTTCCCCAAGCCCTGCCTACCGGCAGGCAGGCCCTCCAGGGAAGAGCTTAGATTTCCTCAAGGCGAAAAAACTCTTTCGGTCTTACACCTCTTTCTGTTTGTTGCAGGTTGCAGCATTCATGCACCGGGTCGTGTTCAAAGAAAAGAATGTAATCGTTTTCAACAGCTTCTTTCAGGAATGATCTCTTTTCATTCAGCGTGGTAAGCGGAAACATGTCATAAGCCATTACAAAAGGTAAGGGAATATGTCCCTGGGAGGGGAGAAGGTCAGCCATGTACACAATGGTCCTGTTCTTATACTTTACCTGCGGCAGCATCATGGCCCGGGTGTGACCGTTTACAAATCTGATTTTTACTGATGATACTTCAAAGTTGACCGTTGGCAGTTGTTCGTTGGCCGTCATTACTGGTTGGGTATTCTTTTCTGTTTGACGGCCATCGGCCAACGATCCACGATCAACGAACTTCAACTGGCCGCTTTCTTCAATGGGTAAAATATTTTCTTTCAGGAAAGAAGCTTTCTCTCTCTCATTTGGATTTACTGCCCAGTCCCAGTGCTCTTTATTGCTCCAGTAGGTTGCATTCTTAAAAGTGGGCACTAATTTTTCTCCGTCTCTCCTGATACTGCCACCGCAGTGATCAAAATGCAAATGAGTGAGAAAGGCATCGGTAATATCATCCGGGTGAAAACCATATTTCGCCAGTGATTTCTCCAATGTATCATCTCCATGTAAATAATAATGGCTGAAAAATTTTGCATCCTGTTTATCGCCGTTACCGTTATCCACCAGGATCAAACGGTTGCCATCTTCGATCAGCAAACAACGCAGGGCCCAGGAACATAAATTATTTTCATCAGCGGGGTTTATTTTGTTCCACATGCTTTTAGGCACTACGCCAAACATGGCGCCGCCATCAAGTTTGAAATAACCGGTATTTATTGAATACAATTTCATGGTTGTTGAACAAAGGACGTATGATGAGACCCGGTCTTTTTTTGTGCAGCTCTTGCATAAAATAACAAAAACAGGCCAATAATAAAATAAACCATTAATGCAAGCACAGAAGATCGTTGGGAGCCTGTCAGCTCATTGATGAAACCAAAACTGAACATGCCAATTACAATGGCAATTTTTTCCGTCACATCATAAAAACTGAAAAAAGAAGCAGTATCCCTCGTTTCCGGCATCAACTTGGCGTAGGTGGACCGGCTCAATGACTGTATCCCTCCCATCACAAAGCCAACCATAGTTGCCAACCCATAGAATTCATAAATTCCTTTTTTAGGGATCATGTAGCCTGCGACACAAATACCGATCCAGACCAGCACACAGAGCATCAATGCTTTCAGGTTGCCGACCTTCGCCGACAATTTTGAAATAGTATAGGCTCCCGGGATCGCAATAAGCTGGATGATCAATATAGCGACGATCAGGTTTTCCGTGGGCAGTTGCAGCTCACTTTTACCATACAGGGTTGCAGCAAGCATTACAGTTTGCACGCCCATATTAAAAAAGAAGAATGCCATCAGGTATCTTTTTAAAACAGGAAGATGAAGGAGCTGGTTAAAAACTTTTTTCAATTCACGATAACCATTGGTAAAAATATTTTTTTGCTCACCGCTGCCTGCAGGAATGGAACGGGGCAGGCGGCTCAGTGAAAATTGGCCGAATCCCCACCACCATACACCCACCAGTAAAAAACAGATACGATACTGGAACGTTCCTTCTTTTGCAATGCCCAATAGTTCGGGCTTCATTACAAATACGAAACAAATGACCTGGAGTATCACACTCCCGATATAGCCATAAGCAAACCCTTTGGCGCTGACCCTGTCCCTGTCTTCCGGGGCAGCGATTTCAGGAAGAAAAGAATTGTAATATACAAGGCTTGCCCAAAACCCCACGCAGGCAATGATCATAGTAAGGATACCGATATCCAGCGTGTTTTTTGTAAAAAAGAACATGGATACGCATGCTATACTCCCCATGGTTAAAAAGAAATTCATGAATTTCTTCTTATTACCCCTGAAGTCGGCGATCGATGAAAGTAAAGGCGAAATGATCGCCACGATCAGCATGGCAAAGGCCAAAGCATAATTATACAGCGAGGTATTAACAAAGTCTCTTCCCAGGAAATGAACCGCGTCTGCTGTTGTTGATTCATTCCCGTCCCCCGTAACGGTTTCAAAATAGGCGGGGAAAATGGTGGAAGTGATGACAAGGTTATACACCGAATTGGCCCAGTCATACATCGCCCAGCCATTCACTACCTTTTTGGATGCCGTTTGCATAATTACGGGTTGTTACATAAAAATAGGAAAACCCTTCCCATTTATTATTTAAAAAAGCGGTCCGGGTTTCCGGAACCGCTTTTTTTATAAGCAGCGTTTATTTTAATAATCCCAGGATTTCACGGTGTTCATATGTTCATCGGTTACCATAAAAGAAAAGGGAACATTGGCAAATACATTGTCCTTTATTTCTTTTGTCACTTTTTCAACAGCGGTAATATAGGCCGGATCGGTCCTTGCGGATTCTATCATCGGGAACCGGAGTATATAACGGTCACCTTCTTTTGTCATATAGATCTCGGCTGTTCCCCCGGCAAAGGAGCCGTTCTTTACGATATAATCAGCGATTGTTTTCGACTCTTCGTCGGAAATGCCTTTCCAGTAAAAATCAACTCCGCCTGCTGAATCATGGTCAAAATCTTCTTTGGTGAAAGGAAAACTATTATCGTTTAAATTATTTGGAAAACAGTTTCATTCACACACCACCAATCTGGCCGCCGGGGGGATGTTTGTGTTAATGGGCATCTTTGTTCTTTA
>JBGPKR010000069.1:0-16510 GCA_041486045.1 Chitinophagaceae bacterium
GAAAGATTTTTACTTTTTTGTTTTAAAAAGGGATGCTGCTTCTCAACTTTTCGGAAGTTTTTTTGGTGAGAATAATAATCTTCAGGCTGGCGGAGGCGGTTGTGATCATGTGGATGGAGGCACCAGCCGGTTCGACAGAAACGGAGTGATCTACCAGGCTATCTGCGGCAATTGTAATCTTGACCCCTTAGGCTTGCCGGTATATCCTACTACCCCGGGGGCATGGTCAACAGTTAATAACGCCAACGGCCCTAATGGTGGCGCTGGTTGTAACCTAACCATGGTGAAAATAGCAATGAATCTTGCCGGTGTGGCAGGAATTGTTCAATCATCAATTAATGGAGTGCCCAGGGATTCTTCCGGTTGTGTGCCACTTACAGTTGATTTTTCAGATTCCATCCGTAATGCTGTGAGTTATGAATGGTATTTCAATTATATACCCGGAAATCCTCCCGACCTTGTAACAGCCAGTCCCACTGCACAATGGACATATAATGCTGTTGGATTATACAAAGTTTTGCTGGTAGCCATAGATCCAAACACCTGTAATATCCGGGATTCATCCTTTATGAATATCAAAGTAGGTGACATCAAAGCTGATCTTGATTTTAATTTCTTTAAAACAGGCGGTTGCAATTCCCTGCAATACCAGTTTAACAACACATCTTTTGCTCCACCGGTCCGGCCATTCACCAACACTTCTTTTACCTGGAATTTTGGCGATGGCAGCCCATTGGTTATAGCAGGTCTGAATCCGGTTACACATACATTTCCGGCCCCGGGGCCTTATAATGTCACATTGAGCTTAACAGATACTGCTTACTGTAATACACCGGATGCCAAAGCAGTATTAATTGATATAGCTGCGAATGTAAAAGCACAATTTACTACCCCTGCATTAGGTTGTGTGCAATACAATGCTGAATTCGATAACCAGACAACAGGAGGGCAAACCTGGTTGTGGGAATTTGGCGATGGCACTACTTCAACAGCTTTTGAGCCCGTACATTTATATGCCACTGCCGGAACTTACCTGGTAAGGCTGATAGCGTTTAACCCTAATACCTGTAATCTGGTAGACACGACCGCCTTTTTTACCATAACTGTTCTTGATGCACCAACACCTGATTTCAGTTTTTCACCGGTTGTTCCCTTGGAGAATACACCAACAACGTTCAGTAATCTTTCATCTCCGGATGCAATACGTTTCAAATGGGAATTTGGCGATGGGGATTCAATTTTAACGATTTCAAGACAGCCGGTACAGCATCAGTATAATGCTACCGGAACATTCAATGCCTGTCTTACAGCTTATAATGCTGCCGGATGCGACAGTATGATCTGCAAGCCGGTTAAGGCAATCATTGTGCCGCTACTGGATGTGCCTAATGCTTTTACCCCGCAAAGCGGTGATGAAAACAGTATTATCTTAGTCAGGGGTTTTGGCATTGCCAAAATGCAGTTTATCATCTGGAACCGCTGGGGACAGAAAGTATTTGAAACGAATAACCGCTTCCAGGGCTGGGATGGAAAAGTGAAAGGAGTGGTGCAGCCGATGGATGTATATGCTTATACGCTGAGCGTGGAATTTTCTGATGGAGTCAAAACAACTAAGAAGGGAGATATAACGTTAATAAGGTAATTGGGGGTTAGTTAATTGGTTAATTCGTTAATTAGTAATTGAGGATATATAATGTTTAAAAAGTCAGTCATATTATTTGGATTTTGGAATTTGTTATTTGTGATTTCTGCAAGGTCACAAGATCTTCATTTCTCCCAATTCTTCAATTCACCATTATTGACCAATCCTGCCAATACGGGTTTTATTCCGGAAGGAGATTACCGGCTGGGAGTGAACTATCGTAATCAATGGGCTTCTATTACAGCATTTCCGTACAAAACCATGAGTGCATTTGGCGATGTGCAGCTGATGTCCAACCAGGACAATACGGGTTGGCTCGGATTGGGAGGAGTTATATTAAGGGATGTGGCTGGAACGGGTAATCTTACTTCAACTAAGATCTACGGGTCGGTGGCTTATCACCAGATGATTGGTGCCGGAAGCCTGATAAGTCTTGGTTTTAATACAGGTTGGGTAAACAAAAATATCAATACCAATAATCTTACTTTTCCCAGCCAGTGGAACGGGAAATTTTTTGATGTACAGCATACAGCGGTAGCGCCAAAATTAGACAGGAACAATATCAACTATCTCGATATGCAGGTGGGAATGAACTATGCTTATTTTACCACCGGGACTCTTTATTTAAATGCGGGTTTTTCTGCCATGCATGTCAACCGGCCGAAAGAATCTTTTTTTAATGCCACATCAGGAGTTGATAACCGGGTGCCGGTTCGTTATACAGGATTCATCAATGGAAGTTTCAAACCCAATGACCGGTGGATCATCAATCCCAACATCTATGCTTCTTACCAGGCAAAGTCTTATGAGATTGTGGGAGGACTGAATGCTCATTACAATTTGTCAGGCGACGGGGAAAAAATAATGATTGCAGGGCTGTATTACCGCTACAAGGATGCCGTTATCCCGATGCTGGGCCTTGGGGTTAATGATTTTACGTTCACTTTCACCTACGATGCTACTACTTCTACACTGAAGAATTATAACAATACCCGCGGCGCTTTTGAAATCTCCATTATCAAGCAGGGTGTAGTGGACAAATACAATGGTAATAAGCATGATGGAATTTGCCCTTCGTTTAAATACTGATCCTTCCTTTTCCCCATCTCCACAATTATTCCGATTTTTACAGCAACATCTATCTAAAACTGAATCATGGAATCAGTTGTCACTTCTGTACTTACAGCAAAACATATTGAAGCCTTCAAAAAAATTGTGGGTGAAAAATTTGTATTCGTTGATGAAGAATCACTCCATCACTACTCTCATGATGAAACGGAGGATCTACATTATCTGCCTGATGTGGTTATAAAATCTAAAACACCGGAAGAGATCAGCGCTATTTTGAAGATCTGCAACAAAGAAAAAATTCCTGTCACACCTCGTGGCGCCGGAACGGGATTGAGCGGCGGGGCCTTACCACATCTCGGTGGAGTCCTGCTGTCAACGGAAAGAATGAATTCGATCCTGCTTATTGATGAAAGGAATTTACAGGTAACCACCGAACCCGGTGTGATAACAGAAGTGTTGCAGAATGCGGTGAAAGAAAAAAATCTTTTCTATCCGCCTGATCCCAGCAGCCGTGGTTCCTGTTTTATTGGCGGCAATATTTCAGAGAATAGCGGTGGGCCCAAAGCCGTAAAATACGGCGTGGTAAAAGATTATGTACTTAACCTGGAAATAGTATTACCAACAGGAGAAATAATCTGGACAGGAGCCAACGTATTGAAAAATGCAACGGGTTATAATCTTACTCAATTAATAGTTGGCAGCGAGGGTACCCTGGGAATTGTTACCAAAATTGTATTGCGGTTAATTCCATTACCAAAGCATGACCTGCTGATGCTGGTGCCCTTTAATGCCGCCGAAAATGCATGCGCAGCTGTCAGCGCCATCTTCCGGGCGGGCTACACACCCAGCGCCATGGAGTTTATGGAAAGGGACGCATTGGAATGGGTAAGCCAATTTGTTGACAGCAGTACTGTAAAGATTGAGGACGGGGTACAGGCTCACTTGCTGATAGAAGTGGACGGCAATAATATGGAAGTGCTGATGCAGGATATGGAAGGCATATCGGCCATTGTGCAGGAGTTTGATTGCGGTGATATTTTATTTGCCGATGATGCGCAACAAAAAGCAGAGTTGTGGAAGATGCGCAGACGGGTGGGAGAGGCTGTGAAATCTCATTCCATTTATAAAGAAGAAGATACTGTGGTGCCGAGGGCGGAGTTGCCGGTATTATTGAAAGGAGTGAAAGAGGTTGGTAAGAAGTATGGTTTTCATTCTGTATGCTACGGGCATGCCGGAGACGGCAACCTGCATGTAAATATTATTAAAGGAGATTTAACAGATGAGCAATGGAACGGATCGTTAAAGGATGGGATAAAGGAGATATTTTTATTGGTGAAAAGCCTGGGAGGCACTCTCAGCGGGGAGCATGGCATAGGCCTGGTGCAGAAGGAATACATGGATATTGTATTTGACAAAACCCAGATGCGGCTCATGAAAGAGATAAAAAAATTATTTGATCCGAATAATATATTAAACCCCGGAAAGATTTTCGATCTAACTACATAAAACACCCCATGATGATGAAGAAAACCATTATATCACTGATACTTGCTTCTTTTTTTTCAATTTCATTGTTTGCACAAAAAGAGGAAGAAAAAAAAGGAGGCTGGAAAGCTGATCATTTATTTATCGGCACGGGCATCAATCTTGGATTTTCAAATGGTTTTATCATCGGGCTAAACCCCGAAATAGGATATAGCATCAACAAAGTGATTGATGCGGGCATTGCTACAAACCTTACCTATATCACCCAACGCAGCTTCTATGCTAACAGCTCTGTTCGTTATCTCGCTATTGGCGGAGGCCCTTTTGTACGCATCTGGCCGGTCCGGATGATTTTCATTGGTGCGCAATATGAATACAACTCAATTACACTAACCGAAAAAACAAATGGCGTTATTACCGACAAATCCACAGCCAAAGCCAATAGTATATTGGTTGGGTTAGGCTATGGCAGCAGGGTTATCGGTCAGTCACAATTTTATACCAGCATTATGATTGATGCATTAAATGATATCAACTCGCCTTACCGGGATCAGTTTGGAAGGGTGTTGCCGGTTTTCCGGACAGGATTTATTTTTTACCTCGGAGGGAAAAAAAGAGGAGATTAAGGGAATTGATCAGGAAATAAATTTTTTCAGTTCAGCAGGGTCATCTAAAACGGTGATCCTTTTTTTTGCGGAAGCATATAAAAAATGTTCATCCTCCATTTGCTGAATATGCCGGATAAGGTGGGAATAGAAACCGCCGGAGTTTAATAAAAAAATTTGCTTATCATGGATGGAAAGCTGGTTCCAGGTAAGCATTTCAAACAATTCATCCAGTGTGCCGAAGCCACCGGGAAGTACCAGGGCCGCATCGCATTGTTCATAAATGGTTTTCTTACGGATATGCATATCATCCACCACGATCAGTTCGGTGATTTTTTCATGTTGTCTTTCCCAGTCCAGCAGTAATTTGGGAATAATGCCGGTTACCTTTCCCCCATGCTCCATTACGGCATCTGCAATGCTGGCCATGATACCTACATTACCGCCTCCATAAATAAGCGTTACATTATTTTCAGCGAGCAACTTGCCTAATTGAGCAGCATGTTGTGAAAAGAGAGGATTGATTCCATTCTTGGAGCCGCAGAAAACAGCAAGCGACAAAATAGCCATGTGTATAATATTGATACAAAGGAAAGTAAATTTCTTTATCTTCAAAATTCAATATCTCAATATAACAGAAACAAATTGTATGTCGCCGATCATTCTTTTCTCATTTGTCATCGGATATTTTGTATTGCTGCTTACCGTGGCATGGTACACTTCCCGTAATTCCAATAATGATTCCTTTTTCATCGGTAACCGCAACAGCAACTGGATGCTGGTGGCTTTTGGCATGATTGGTACTTCGTTGTCCGGGGTTACGTTTGTCAGTGTGCCGGGTGCTGTGGGCACCGGGAATTTTTATTATTTCCAGGTAGTGCTGGGCTATTTAATCGGCTACATGGTCATTGCTTTTGTGCTGATACCGCTGTACTACCGGATGAATCTTACCAGCATTTACACCTACCTGGAAAAACGTTTTGGCATCAATGCCCATAAAGCCGGGTCTTTCTTTTTTATCCTTTCCCGTGTTGTGGGAGCTACGGCCCGGTTATACCTGGTCATCAGTATTCTTCAGATTTTTATTTTAGGTAAGCTGGGTATTCCTTTTGTTGTAACTGCGTTTGTTATTTTAGTGCTTATTTTATTGTACACTTTTGAAGGTGGCGTAAAAACAATTATTTATACAGATACCTTACAGACAACCGGTATGTTGCTGGGTCTGGTCGTTTGCACTATCGTTATCATTAAAGCATTGGGGACAGATTTTTCCGGGGCCTGGTCCATGATGGCCAATAAGGGCTATACTAAGATCTTTAACTGGGACGTAAAAGCGGGCTCATTTGCACTGAAACATATCATCGGGGGTATGTTCATTGCCATTGCCATGACAGGCCTTGACCAGGAAATGATGCAAAAAAACATCAGTGTCAAAACACTAAGAGATTCACAGAAAAATATTATGACCTTCACGGGAGTTTTGACGGTTGTTAACTTTCTTTTTCTTGTTTTAGGCGGCGTTCTTTATTTGTATGCAGGTTCAAAAGGGATCACTACCGCGCCGGATGATTTATTTCCCACTCTTGCTTTGAGTGATGCATTCAGCGGAACGATCGGCATCATCTTTATTATAGCACTGATCTCTGCTTTATTCCCCAGTGTGGATGGAGCCATAACATCACTTACTTCCTGTTTTTGCATTGATATATTAGGTATTAAAAAAAGCATCGCTTCAGAAAAGGAAAAGAAGAAAACCCGTTTGAAGGTACACTTTACGTTTGCAGCTGTATTTTTTGTAATGGTGCTTCTTTTCAAGGCGATGAACGATAAACTCATTATTGACTTCATCCTGAAATTTGCCGGCGTTACTTACGGCCCGCTACTCGGCTTATTCGCTTTCGGTATATTGACAAAAAGAAAACTGAATGAAAAGTTTATCTGGACCGTTTGCATCATTGCTCCGCTATTGGCACTGGGTGTTGATCTGCTGAGTAATCCTGGTTGGTATGAGGCCAAGCTGCATATAAAACTGGGGTTGCAGAATGTTTCAGATACAATTTTCAATGGATATAAGATCGGGAATGAGCTGATACTTATAAATGGCATATTTACTTTTCTGGGATTATGGTTTATTTCTAAAAAATCTTTTGCTTCCAACACAACAACGCAAGCCGTCTAAGTAGATTATCTTTGCCAAAATTTTTAATTGGAACTGATCCATCCCAAAGTACAGGAATATGCTGAAGCGTTTTCTTCTGTTGAAGATACCTTGCTGAAAGAAATCGCTGATTACACTTACAGCAAACATGCCGACCCGCAGATGCTCAGCGGTCACCTGCAAGGCAAACTGCTTGAGATGATCAGCTGGATGATAAGACCACGTCGTATTCTTGAGATCGGCACTTTTACCGGCTACAGCGCTTTATGTTTGGCCAAAAGCTTAACAGGTGACGGGCTACTGCACACCATTGATATACGGGCAGAAGATGTTCAGCTGGCAAGGTCTTATTTTGATCGTTCATCGTATGCGGATAAAATTATTTCACATACTGGAAACGCTACTGAAATCATTCCTCAACTGAATGAAACATGGGATCTGGTCTTTATTGATGCTGATAAACCTGCCTATATTGAATATTTTAACCTTGTTTTGCCGCAGTTGCGGAAAAACGGTTTTATTTTAGCAGATAATATTTTCTTTCATGGCGAAGTGCTGGAAGAAAATGTCAGGGGTAAAAATGCAAAGGCCATTGAAGCATTTAATAAGTTCATTATGGAACGAACAGATATTGAGAAAGTAGTATTAACGATCCGTGACGGACTTTACCTGATACGGAAATTGTAATAATGATTGATCCCATGCAAAAAGTCAGAAGAAATATTTTATTTTTTTTATTATCCGGAGTCGTCACTTCCCACGCACAGAATGCAGAAGCGATAAAGAACTATATTGACACTTATAAAGATCTTGCGATACAGGAAATGCAGCGAACCGGTGTTCCTGCTTCTATCACACTGGCGCAGGGTATTCATGAATCAGGCGCCGGTATGAGCAAACTGGCCCTGGCTTCCAATAATCATTTTGGCATAAAATGTAAATCCAACTGGGCAGGTGAATCAGTAAAACATGATGATGATGCAAGGGGAGAATGTTTCCGTAAATACCTGTCTGCTGAAGACTCTTATAAGGACCATTCCGATTTTTTAAAGAACAGCCAGCGCTATGCCTCCTTATTTTCCCTGGATCCTTCCGATTATGCAGGCTGGGCCAATGGTTTAAAAAGAGCAGGCTATGCCACCAATGCTGAATATCCACAGGTTCTGATTAAACTGATTGAGGATTACCAGTTGCAGGATTATACGATGATTGCCTTAGGCATGATACCTTCAAAAGGTGAAATAGTCGGTGCTATACCAGATACAAATGCCAAACCGGGTAATAAAACAGAAGAGTTGATAAAGCAGCCGGTTTACCCGGATGGTGAATTCAAAATCAATGAAACCAACGTGGTTTACGTAAAGAAGGGGACTTCTTTCCTGGCTATTGCAAAGCAATATGATATTGACCTTTCGAAAATTTTTGAATTTAACGAAATCCCCCAGGCGGAAGAAACGAACCGGGACCAGTTGATTTACCTGCAGCGCAAACGAAAAACAGGGAACAATAAGCTTCATATTGTGCAACCGGGAGAAACATTACATGACATAGCACAACTGGAAGCGATACGACTTGAAAGCTTATTAGAACTAAACTGGCTGAAAGATGAGGATATACAGCCGGCTATTGGTGAACAATTATCATTACAAAGTAAATCGGCAACCATACCAAAGCTTGCATTAAAAGAAAATTATTCTATTATTCCGGCTGCAAAAAACAAGAATACCAATTAAAACATATAAACAGAATGGCAGTTATCAAAGTACATGACAAATCTTTTGAAACTTATCTTTCTGATGAGACCATTCAAAAAAGGGTCAAAGAAATGGCAACTGCCATTAGTAAAGATTATACCGGCAAAAAACCGCTTTTTATCGCCATATTGAATGGTTCTTTCATGTTTGCTGCTGATCTTTTCAAACAACTCAGCATTGAGGCTGAACTTTGTTTTATTAAGCTGGCATCTTACAAAGGCATGAAGTCATCTGGAAAAGTGGTTACTTCCATCGGGCTGGAAGAGGATATTTTTGACAAAGATGTGATCATCGTGGAAGATATCGTAGATACGGGGAAAACACTTCATAGATTTCTCCCTAAACTGGTTCACCAACAGCCCAAATCGTTAAAGATTGCCACCTTGCTTCATAAATCCGAGGCCACCGAATATCCGCTGGTTCTGGATTATGTTGGGTTTAGTATCCCCAATAAGTTTGTCGTTGGTTATGGTCTTGATTATGATGGCCTTGGACGTAATCTAAGGGAGATATTCCAATTAATATAAAATCAGGATAGCTGTCAGGCTTTTTTTGTAATTTATCGGGCTAAAATATCCACTTGAAGACCCCTTATCAAATAATAATCATTCTATTATCCAGTTTATCCGTATCTGCCCAGCAATATTATGTCAGGGGGGAGGTAAAGGATGAATCGGGCAACGTTTTGCAAAACGTAACTATACTTCAATATAAAACAGGCTATATTTTCAGAAGTGGATCTTCCGGAACATTTGGAATCGTATCCGACAAGCAGATTGATACACTCGGTTTTTCACTGGATGGGTATCAAAAGGAAAAACTGGTAGTAAATGCAGATAATTATGTAAGTGTAAAACTTAAGCTACTGCCTGCGGCGATAACTAATGCAAGAAGGGACAAACTTTCATCCCTGACAAAAGACCTTGATAAGGAAGTGCAAAAAAGCTGGTTCACCGGGGATGAAACCTATGCGAGTATCCTGGAAAATCGTTTTGTGAATGCAAAAAAATTCCCCAGCACCGGTATGTCACTTAATGTGGACCGGGCCTCTTACAGTAATATACGCCGCTTTATCACTCTCAACTCGATGGTGCCGCCGGATGCGGTCAGGATTGAAGAAATGTTGAATTATTTCAACCTGAATTATATTGAACCTGCAGAAAACGATCTTTTTAATATCAGGACCACTCTGAGTTCCTGCCCATGGAACCCGGATAACCAGTTATTTTATATCAATCTTTCTTCAAAAAAATTAAACCTGGATACGCTTCCTCCCAGCCATCTTGTTTTTTTGATTGATGTTTCCGGGTCGATGGATATGCCAAACCGCCTGCCGCTGATCAAATCAGCATTCAGGCTGCTGGTAAATAACCTGCGGGATAAGGACTCTGTTGCTATTGTTGTGTACGGCGGTGTAACAGGCATAATGCTTAATACAACAAGCGGAGGTGAGAAGGAAAAAATATTAAAAGTGATAGATGAGCTGGAGCCGGGTGGTTTCACACCGGGAGAATCGGGGATAAGACAAGCTTACCGGATGGCCCGGAATCATTATATTAAAGGAGGTAATAACCGGGTCATTTTGGCCACTGATGGAGATTTTAATGTCGGAATGAAGACAGAGACAGAACTGGATGAACTGATTTCACAGCACCGGGAATCAGGTATTTATCTCACCTGCCTGGGAGTGGGTATGGGCAACTATAAAGACTCAAAAATCCAAACACTGGCACAAAACGGGAATGGGAATTTTGCTTATTTGGACAATTTTAAAGAAGCAGAGAAAGTATTCCTGAAAGAGTTTACCCAGACATTATATGCTGTTGCAGATAATGCATACATGAATGTTGACTTTAACCCGGAGTATGTGAAAGAATACCGCCTTGTCGGGTTTGATAATAAGGTCGGGGCGCTCAGGGATACATTATCAGTTATCGAAGGGGGTGAGATTGGTTCGGGCCATTCCATGATGGCGATGTTTGAAATAGTACCTACTGAAATAAACAAAGGGGCCATTAAAGATAATTTCATGACCGGGAAATTTGCTGAGATAAAATTGAAATATCATCTTCCCAATGATACAAAAGAATGTTATTTCAGTTATAAAAGCCTTTTTGATTTTATACCTTTTGCAGAACTTGATAAATGTTACCAGTTTTCCTCAGCCGTTGCAATGTTTGGTTCACTGCTTCGCAGTTCACCATTTGTAAAAAATATAGATTGGGATGATGTTGCCGACATTGCTGAAAGCTCATCTACCAGCAGCGACCTGTTGCAGAAAGAATTTATCACCCTTGTGCAGCAGGCAAGGAAACTTTATTCAAAGGTAAAAAAGAAGAAGGGCGGCGGAACAGGGGATTGGTAGAGAATAACTATTTTAATTTTTGCAACTCCCCGCTCACAAAAGCGTCCCATTTCAATTGTTGCTCCCGGCTACCACCATGATTGGTTTCTTCGTCGTATCGGGTATTCATTTTTTTACAGAGTTATGCTACTTAAATAGAAAAAAATAAAAGTCCGTTTACGAAAACATATCTTTTATCTTATCAAAGAAATTCTTCTCGTTCTTGTCAGGATGAGGTTTGAAATTGGGAGATTGATTTAATTTTTCCAGCATTGCTTTCTCCTCACTGCTAAGATGCTGCGGTGTCCAGATATTCACCTGTATTAACTGATCACCTTTTTCATAAGAATTTACAGCGGGAAAACCTTTTCCCTTCAGCCGGAATATTTTCCCGCTTTGTGTACCGGCCGGGATCTTGATTTTTGCTCTTCCGTCAATAGTAGGCACTTCCACCTGGGTGCCAAAAACAGCATCGGTAAAGGAAAGATGCAGCTCATAGGCAACATTCAATCCTTCCCGGTGCAATTCTTTATGCGGCTCTTCTTCTATTAATATAATAAGATCACCCGGGCTGCCACCTCTTTCCCCGGCATTGCCTTTTCCACTTACATTCATCTGCATCCCTTCCTGCACCCCGGCGGGTATATCAATGCTTACTGTTTCTTCTCCATAAACTCTTCCTTCGCCCCGGCAGCTTACACATTTTGCAGTTACTGTTGTGCCTTCACCATTGCAGGCAGGGCAGGTGGTTACGGTCTGCATTTGTCCGAGGAATGTATTTTGTACTCTTCTTACCTGTCCACTGCCACCGCAGGTACTGCAGGTTTGCACACTTCCCTTATCTTTTGCGCCGCTTCCCCCGCAGGTTTGACAGGCAACATGCTTTTTTACTTTAATATTTTTATTAACACCTTTTGCAAGTTCTTCATAGGTCAATTTTAATTTGACCCGCAAATTGCTTCCTCTTATCCCGCGACTGCGTTGCGGGCCACGGCCGCCACGTTGCCCGCCACCAAAAAAATTTCCAAACAGGTCATCACCGAAAATATCCCCGAACTGGCTGAAGATATCCTCCATATTCATGCCGCCACCACTAAATCCCCCCCGGCCGTTGCCGCTTACTCCTGCATGACCATAACGGTCATATTGCGCTTTTTTATCTGTATCACTCAATACTTCATAAGCTTCAGCTGCTTCTTTAAATTTTTCTTCTGCTGCTTTATCGCCCGGGTTGCGGTCTGGGTGGTATTGCATGGCCACTTTGCGGTATGCTTTTTTAATTTCATCCGCTGATGCACCTTTAGCAACACCTAAAATTTCGTAATAATCTCTTTTATTAGCCATTAGCATTTAGCTTTTAGCTGTGAGCAAACACAACCAGGAACCGGCTCACAGCTAACGGCTCATGGCTAAAAGCCTTTCTTTATTTCCCGACTACAACCTTTGCATGACGGATAATTTTATCATTGAGGTAATATCCTTTCATTACTTCATCCACGATCTTACCTTTTAATTCTTCTGTTGGTGCAGCAATTTCTGTAACCGCATCATGCAGGTCCGGGTTAAATTCCTTATTTATCGTTTCCATGGCTTTCACTCCCCTTACCTGCAATGTATTGCGTAACTTATTAAACACGAGCATTACGCCTTCCTTTATAGCCTCCGGGTCATCAGAACTGTCCAATTGTTTTTGTGCCCGGTCACAATCATCCAGTACATCCAGCATATCAGTAATAACATCCCGGCCGGCTGTCTGTATCAATTCTATTCTTTCTTTGGCGCTGCGTCTTTTGTAATTGTCAAACTCGGCTACCTTACGGAGAAATTTGTCTTTTACTTCTTCCAACTCAGTTTTTATTTTTTCAAGTTCAGCCTCTTCTCCTACAGGTTCATTCAGGTGGGTAGTACCGCTGAGATTCTCGTCGGTGTTAATGTCAATATCCAGGTTGTTTTCAGGAGCGTTGTTTTCCTGTTCTTTCATGTCTTTTTCTGCCATTTTTACAAATTGATTGCAAAGGTAAGATTGTCAAGAATATTGCCAATAGAGGATTTGAAGACAAAATGACCTGCTATGGAACAAAGGATAGGGCTCAGGTGACAGGAAGTACTAAAACAAGTAATGCGGCTTTGCCTTGGTCTGTTCAGGGAATGTTATGCTTCTCTCAGTATCTTGCAGCCCTTCATGAATAAAATTTATTTAAAAAGAAAAATTTCTCCCCGTGTGGCAAACGGCCATCCCTGGATTTTTAATAATGAAGTGGAAAAAGTGGAAGGAGAAGTGAAAGGAGGGGAGATAACGGAAGTTTTTTCTCATGATAAAAAATTCATCGGTAAGGGTTATATCAACCCAAAATCACAAATACTTGTTCGCCTGCTGACAAGAATCAAATCGGATGAAATTAATGAACAGTTTTTTGCTGACCAGATAAAGAAATGCTGGGATTACAGAATACAAACAGGTTATATTGAAAACTGCCGCCTCGTTTTTGGAGAAGCAGATTCACTTCCCCAGCTGATTATTGATAAATTCAACGATTATTTTGTGATTCAGACAATGGCACTCGGCATTGATGTATGGAAACCCGCCATCATAAAAGCGCTGAATAATATTTTTAACCCCCGGGGTATTTATGAACGCAATGATGTACCGGTACGGGAACTGGAGGGATTGCCACAGCAAAAAGGATTCCTGTCCGAACCTTTTGATACAAAGATTATCATCAATGAAAATGGTTTACGGTTTTATGTTGATTTAGAAAACGGGCAAAAAACCGGGTATTTCCTGGACCAGCAGGACAACCGCAGAGCTATACAGCATATTGTAAAAGGCGCCGATGTACTTGGAGCATTCACATTTACAGGGTCATTTGAAATACATGCGGCTTATTATGGTGCTAAATCAGTATTGGGCCTGGATATTTCTGCCAATGCAGTGCAGCAGGCCATCCAGAATGCTGAATTGAATGCTGTTGATCATATTTGCAGGTTTGAAACTGCCAATGCCTTTGACGTATTGAAACAGTGGGGAAAGGAAGGACGGCTATATGATGTGGTGATGCTGGACCCGCCGGCTTTTACCAAAAGCAGGGAAACTATTCAAAAAGCCATAACCGGCTACAAGGAAATTAATCTTCGGGGAATGAAACTGGTAAAGCCCGGAGGTTTTTTAGTTAGTTCTTCGTGTACCAGTCTTGTCAGCCCGGAATTATTTTTGCAAATAATAGATATGGCAGCAAGAGATGCAAGGAAAAAAATAAGGCAGGTGATCTTTCAGACGCAATCAGCCGATCATCCTGTAATAAGGAGCATAGAAAATACACAATACCTGAAATTCCTCATTATACAGGTACAATAATAAATTGATGAAATAATTGATGTAATAAAAATGGAAGGAAGATTACTTGGTAACCTGGAATTTTCCGGATTCAATCACTTTTCCGGATATATCAATCAGGTGATACATATAAAGGCCCCTGTTAAATTCAGCCAGAGGAATGGTAACTTTTGGAGGAACATTTTGACTTTCAAACATTTTTTTACCCAGGAAACTATATACCTGTAATGAGAAACCCCTTTCATAATCTTTTTGCAAATCAAAAGTAATATAAGTGGTTGCCGGGTTAGGATACAACTTAATAATCCTGTCAGAAGCAGCCGATGCAGGAGTGCTTCTTATAGTTTGACCCTGTGACTGAATGGCAATCAACAGAATAAAGGATAGTATGGGTAGAATTCGTCTCAACGAAACAAATTTACTTTTATTATTCGAAAAGTAAGCCAAATTTTTTTTCCGGGCAAAGTAAAACTACTATAAAGCCAAAAGCCCTGTAAATCACTTGTTTATAACCATCAATAGGTTTTGTTTTAACGAAAGCTTAGTTAAGGCCTGCCAAAACATCCTGAATGGCTTTGAAATCTGGAACCTCAGCAGCATTATCAAGCACCTCGGCATAACGGACAATTCCGGACTTATCTATCACAAAAGCCGAACGCTTAGAAACACCTTTCATGTTATATCCGAATATTTCATAGATAGTATCATAAAGCCGGGAAACATCTTTGTTGAAATCGCTCAGGAGTGTAAAATTGAGATGCTGGTCTTCTTTATATTTAGCCAGGGTATGCAATGCATCAACAGAAATGCCGAACACTTTTGCATCTGCATGATTATACCATGCAATATTATCTCTCACTGAACAAAGCTCTTTTGTGCAGGTACTGGTAAAGGCAAGCGGAAAAAATAACAACAGGACATTATGACCTTTCAATTCCGACAGGGTAACCTGTTTTTTTTCGCTGTCAAATAAAGAAAAACCGGGAGCAGGCTGTCCAATTTCTATTTTCATATTCCGGGGTTTTGATAAAATAAAATCAATATTCTTACATTCGTATAACTCAAAGAAACAAATAACGGTAAAAAAGATTTCACATTCCTTAATTTTTTCACCCAAACCAACAAGCATATGAAAAAGTACATCACTGAGTTTATCGGCACTTTCTTTTTGGTGTTGACCGTTGGCCTGGCAGTAAATGGCGGAGCCGGAACTATGGCCCCACTTGCCATTGGCGCAGCTTTGATGATAATGGTTTATGCCGGCGGACATATTTCCGGCGGACATTATAATCCTGCTGTTACCCTGGCTGTATTGATTCGGGGCAGAATATCAGTTGCAGATGCAATTCCGTATATGATCGTCCAGGTAATTGGCGCTGTGGCTGCGGCTTTTACAGTAAAGTATCTTATTGGCGATGATAAAATGCCTGCTGCTGCCGTTGCTAACCCTGCTGCAATAAAAGCATTGATTGCTGAAATACTTGGAACATTTGCCCTGGCTTATGTTGTGTTAAATGTTGCCACTGCAAAAGCAAATGCAGGCAACAGTTATTTTGGACTTGCTATTGGTTTTACAGTGACAGTCATGGCTTATTCATTAGGTGCTTTTTCGGGCGGAGCTTTTAATCCTGCTGTTGCTGTAGGTATTAGTTTAATGAAAATGGCCGCCTGGGGTGATATCTGGATCTACCTGGCCGGTTGTTTCGGGGGCGCTATATTAGCGGCTATCATTTTCAAAATGAACAATGCGGATGATAAATAATTTGTTATAAATTATGGTATATGTGTAGCCAGAACACAAGTTCTCATAGAACATTTAGAATCAAGAGCAAAAATAGCCGGTTTTTCTTCAAAAAGCCTTTAGATTACCAATAAATAAAAGTTTGATACCTTCCGGTATTAAACTTTGCCACCATGAGACATCTTTTTTTACCCCTTGTATTTGTATTTATGATTTCTTGTAAGAGTTCTAATAAAGAAAGCGAGAAACAAAATACAATTGACAGTCTACAAAACGAAATAAACAAGAGAGATGAGTCCGTTAAAAACGAGAATGAAAACAAAGAAAAGAAACAGAAAGAAAAAGAGATAGCAACCGAAAGGAATTCAGTGTTAGA
>JBGPKR010000070.1:0-16509 GCA_041486045.1 Chitinophagaceae bacterium
GTATCTATGCTCAATGTTGTTTTAATCAGGAAAACACCAAGATTAAAGCTTTTTTTCTGGGTTGGTAGGTCCCGCAGATTGCAGGTTTGACGGCCCTGCCTACCGGCAGGCAGGTTTTGCAAAGCCGGTCCTGAGTTGCAAACTCAGGACAACGTTCGAAGGGTTTTTATTTATCGAACACTACGGACAGCGGGGGAGTTACAAATTCAGGACAACCATTCAAGGTTTTTTATTTATTGAACACTACGGACAGCTGGGATTTTTGAGTCATTATAAAGATTAATCGCTTTCGTTTGTTGGTGCTCCCTGCTGTCATTAGGTTGATGCCTTCAAAAGTGGGCCGGGAAACACCAACAACGGCATCTCGATCTTTAGGAATGGCAGGAAGACCAACAAAGGCAAAAACCACGGCGTGATATTTTTACCGAACACCTGCCAAGGCGGAAAGACTATTCTATTTTGGTTTCGACCATATCGTATCCTTCAGGCAATACTTTGAGTTTATAGAATCAATACAGGCTTTCATTAGGTAATAATCATTCGTAATTTGTAAGAACTGAATATAAATTTTAGGACGCTTCATATCAGCTGGCATAATTACCCCTCCTGAAATATGCTCAAGAAAATAAGTGCAATCATCAATCCATTGGATGATGGAAACCGAGGTATCACCAGAGCTAAGATTTATCTCTTTTTGTGTTATTCCATCTCTTATTATCTTATATTTTTTATTGGATGATTTCGGGTAAAAATAAAACTCTCCTGTATGAATATCTTTACAATTATCAATCTTTTTTGGAGAAGAATAAGAAAGGAAAACAAACGAGGTAATAGTTAGGACTACAATTAGTAAATATTTCATAGAAAAAACGGTTTATATAAAGTTAGCCCTTTATTCCTGTGGTCGGTGGAAGAAAACACCAACCACGGCGTGTTGCTTTTATTTTACCGAACACCGGCCAAGGCGGAAAAATAGTTTGTCTGATATTCCTGAGTTGCCCAAAGGGATGGCGATATTACAAACTCAGGACAACGATTCAACTTTTTTTATTTAAGGAACACTACGGACAGTAGGGGGCCTTGAATTTAAGGCTCCCCCATTTCATATTTCTTTTCTTTCAACAAGTATTCGGAAAGCATCTGTTTGGATGTAAAAGATTTGTAAGGTGAGTCAAGAAGAATTTTTTTTATTATTTGATGACTCAAACTAAATGCCCTATGCAAATCTAAATCAGAGATTTGACGTATGCTTCCATGCACAATGCCAGAGCGGATTCCATATAAATCAATAACATGTTTTGCGTATTCCTTTCTTGATTTTTTATTTTTTCCTAACAAAAATGCGACTGAATCTGCAAGAGAAATTGTTATCGGGGAATATAAAGAACTGTTGTGTGTGTAATTTAATATTGATTCAATAGCAATAATATAAAGAAGGAAGGCTTTATTATCATCCGTTTCAACAGATGCTTTTCCCGACCATTCTATCGACTCCAAAATTTTATTTTGTAGATCATTTCTTTTTGTGGTGATCAGCTTCCAAACTTCTTCATAGCCATTAGTGTTATCAGAAAAATAAGAGGCTCCGATTTTAACAGGTTCAAATCTATGAAGAGTTTTTCCACCAAATAATGTTTGATTACCTGCAAAAATCATATGCTCTACTTGTGAATAAAACCAACTGTTGAATAAACTCACCTTATATGTTCTGTGAAACCCCGCAGTAACAAAATTTGAAACATTTTCAAATATAAAAAAATTTCTCTCAGCCTCTTCTTTACATTTTTCAATCGACTTTGTAACTACATTTTGTGCTAAAAAATATTCTGAACTTAGGATTTGGCTATTTGCGCTTGCGATGTTTATAATGTTTTTAATGTCCGGATGTTCATCAATTAAAGCTTCCCGAGAATATATCTTAAAATCTCCAAGTTGGATTAAAGGTGTTTCCAGTAAAACTCCATAGATTGGAAAAACAACTTCAGCTTCAATGTCGGGCTTTTCAACCAGAGATTTTATTAAAACATTCCAATCAATACTACTTGCTTCTCGTTCTTCTTTGTTCAAACGTCTCAATAAATCAACTAACTCATTAATAAAATTTTCAAGTGTGTAGTTTTTTTGAACCGCCTTATTCAACGAGTATAACGCAGTAGTTATCGTTCTAAATTCTTTTAAGACTCCTGTTGACAAAAACGCAACCGTTTCTTCTCCTAATAAAAAAACTTTAACTGCAGCTGTTGGGAATTCACGCCAAGTTGTTTCTCCAAACTTGGCAATATTCTTTAGCTTGTTAATTTGGTCTGAAACTATTGTCTTTATTTTTGTTACCATTGAATTAAAATTGACGTAGTAAATCGCAACGCAATTGCTGAATAGAATTACCGAACGTACAAGAGGGCGACGCAACAGACGATGATAGTAGCATTGCAGCTGGGTAAATAAAAATCACCCTTCACCAGGCTCCCACGATCCCGATAGCTATCGGGACGGGGCAGGCAGGATGACGAAGGTTCTACTGGTCAACTTTAGCCGATTGTTTTTTGATCATCTCCGCATAGCTCATTCCCGTAACTTTCTCCAGCATACCCAATCCGATAAAATTACTTATCATGCTGCCAGCTCCATCACCGCCGCCACCCAGAACCAATGTTTCAGGGATCAGCTTTACTCCTTTCTCCGCTATATTCTCGATCACCTTGATCATACCAAAGTTTTGTTCGCCCATCGCTTTTACCTGTAGTTCATACGCTTCGCCGGTTGATTTACCTTTTGCCAGAATAACGGCTGCTTCAGCAGTACCTACTTTAGAGATGGCTTCAGAATCTGCAGCGGCATTCAGTTTTGTTGCTTCTGCCTTACCTTCCGCTGCATTAATGACCGAAGCCCTTTCTCCTTCCGATTTTTTTACAGAGGCTTTGGCAATGTTCTCAGCAATATCTACATTTCTTTCCGACTCTACCACTTTGGGTTGCATATTTGCCTGGGCCGTTTCATTCTCCAGAAATTTTCTTTCTGTCTGCGCCTGCTTTTGAGTTTGATAAGTTATTTTTTCCTGTTCTGCAATTTGCCGGTCAGTAACTGTTTTCGTTAATTCAACAGGGAGCACCACATCGGCGATCAATGTATCTCTTGAATCAATGTGATGCGCTGACAATACATCTGCAATATGTTTTTTTGCGTTTTCCTGTAGTTCTCTTCTCTGCGTGTATAACTCAAGTGCCTTAATGTACTGCGCCGCATTACGAAAATGCGAACTGATGGCTGGTTCAAGAACCTGCGAGATCATATTTTCCACAGAACCAAGATTAGCGATCACTTTCGGCGCATTTCTCATTTGAATATGAACGATCACATTCACATCCATATTTACACTGAATGCATCGGCCGTACGCAGTGTAATTGTTTTCAGATTTGAATCCAGTTTGTGTGCACTGCTTCTGCTATCGGCCCAACTTAATAATATCTGTGTGGTGGGCACTATGTCAACCTTACAAATTTTTGTATTCAGCGGGTGCTTGCCCGGTTGCAATGGTTCAGCCCAGATACCTTTACATCCGTTGGGCACTATCTTGGCATTCACTGCATCATCGGTAGTGTCTGCTCCTTCCGGTCCGACAAAACTTGTAACCACGGCACAATAGCCAATATCAACTTTTACCATATCAACTTTCTCGATCGTGGCAAACCAGGGATTGATCGCATAATTGCCGGCGCGGAGCACGGGTATCTGGAGACCTTTCTGTCCGCCGGCTTTCAAAAATTCATTGGCATCCTGGAAATTATTATGCAAATTCATTGGCAATTCTTCAGCCGCAATTTTTGAGGGATCGGTAATTGGTTTACCCTCGTTAATGGTAACAATTCCAACCTGGTCAGCAAGTATATGTGTCCAATCGACAATATCAATGATCTTAAACAACATCGGGTTGAGACGATAGACGCCTGGCATCAATACATCCAATTGCCGTCCTTTTTCACCGCCATTTTTGATGAAGGCTTCCCCGTCAAAGAAATTTTTATGGCCTTCCACTTTAGCTGCCAATAAACGTCCTTCAGGAATTCTTCCTCCGTCAGATGCTTCTATTAAACCAATTTTACCACCGGGTATTTGTACCTGCTTACGGATTTCTATTTTGAACATGATAGTGTTGATACGATAAAATCCCGGTTCAAGAAATGCGATCTGCGGACCTTTCTGACCGGCATTTTGTAAAAATGCTGCAGCATCCTGGAACTTGTTACATTCAACCGGTGAACCGAAGTTACCTCCGACACGGGTGACAGCTTGCCCGGCAATGGATTCAACATATCCTACTTCATCATCACCTACAATAATTGCATCAACAATATTTACCTCGAAAAGATGCGGATTGATCTTGTATTCACCATCAGGGAGAATGCCGAGCTGAGGGCCTTTTTCACCGCCATTGCGAAGAAAAGCTTCTCCATCCTGGAAGAGATCGCAGTCAACAGATTTTGCCATTACATTTCCCGGCGGAATGGGTGACCCGGTAATAGCACGAAGAACACCTACTTTATTTTCCGGAATTACCAGGAACTTATATTTTTTTACTTTATAGATAAAAGGGAATAAAAAATGAAAGCCTGGTCCTAATACTCTCGCCTGCACACCCACTTCATTTCTTAAAGCAACGGTACGTCCATCCGGCATTTGTTTCCCGATCCATCTCCGCTCTAATACAATTATCTGGTCCCCTTTTGCAATTGTGAACGAATGGAACAAAATAAATAAAACAACCAGGATCGCAATTAGCAAAAGCATGTTATTGTAGTCCATAAAATTTTACTTTTTGTTGTGTATAGTTATAAAATCTCTTTGTCTTTATCATGAGCAGATAACCAGGATCCGGAACTCCGCCTGACGGCCGGGATGAAGAGAGAGATCAACAAATAGGATAAGAGTACAGTGGCTTGTTCAATATATCACTTCAACCTTTCATCAATATCTAAGTTATGACTTTTTGCAGTTTCTTTGGCAATATCATATCCGGCATCTGCCCCGCTGAGGCGGGGCCTTCCGCTGGCTATTTAATTCTATCAGCTATATCTAAGTTATTGGCTTTTGCTGTTTCTTTGGCAACATCGTAGCCAGCGTCGGCATGTCTTATTACTCCCATGCCCGGGTCATTCCTCAATACTCTTTTTAATCTTTGTTCAGCATCAGCAGTTCCATCAGCAACGATCACCATCCCGGCATGTATACTGTACCCCATTCCTACTCCACCGCCATGATGCAATGAAACCCATGAAGCGCCGCCTGCAGTGTTCACCAATGCATTTAATATGGGCCAGTCGGCTACGGCATCGCTGCCATCCAGCATGGCTTCGGTTTCCCGGTTGGGGCTGGCCACAGAGCCGGTATCGAGATGGTCACGGCCAATAACAATGGGGGCCTTTACTTTTCCTGTTCTTACTAGTTCATTAAAGGCAAGGCCAGCTTTTTCTCTTTCACCCTGTCCTAACCAGCAAATCCTTGCGGGCAATCCCTGGAAGGCGATCTTTTCCTTGGCTAAGCGCAACCATCTTTTTAATGATTGATTATTTGGAAATAAATTATTAATTACTTCATCTGTGACCGCAATATCATTCGGGTCTCCACTAAGTGCCGCCCAGCGAAAAGGGCCTTTGCCTTCGCAGAAGAGAGGCCTTATGTAAGCGGGGACAAATCCCGGAAAAAGCCCCCCTGCCCCCCCAAGGGGGGTTCTGGATTCCAATGATTTGAAATTTCCTTCTATATTCTGATTCCTGCTTTCGAATTCCAATGCTCTTGCACGGATGTTGTTACCATAATCAAATGTGATTGTGCCTTTGTCCATGAGTTGCAACATGAGTTGTACATGCAGGTACATGGAACGATAAGCATAATCAATATACTGTTGCGGGTTTTGTTCCCTTAAAATTTTTGCCTGTTCATAGGATATCTCATGTGGCCAGTAACCGATCAATGGATCATGCGCCGATGTCTGGTCGGTCAATGTATCGGGAATGATGTTTCTTTCAATGAGCCTTTGTAAAAGATGAACAGCATTACAAAGAACTCCGATGCTTTTGCTAACAGCTGATTGCTTACAGCTAACAGCTCTGTCTATCGCTTCGTCAATATCAGTGTATTTTTCATCAAGGTATTTTGTTTCAATGCGTTTGTCTATTCTCCATTCCTCCACTTCCGCAATTAAAGCTACTCCTTCATTCATGGTTATTGCTAATGGTTGAGCTCCACCCATTCCACCAAGACCTGCTGATACATTTAATGTTCCTTTCAAAGAACCGTGAGTTGTGAGTCGTGAGTCGTGAGTCGGGGCTGTTGACTCCTGACCTACCTGCCGGCAGGCAGGCTCCCCGACTCCTGACTTCCGACTGAAATGTTTATCGGCAATAGCTGAATAAGTTTCATAAGTACCCTGTACAATACCCTGCGAACCAATGTATATCCATGAGCCGGCGGTCATCTGGCCGTACATCATCAGGCCTTTTTTTTCCAGTTCATCAAAATGCTCCCATGTGGCCCATTTGGGAACGAGCTGGGAATTGCTGATGAGTACCCTTGGGGCGTCTTTATGTGTCTTGAGAATGCCAACGGGTTTGCCGGATTGGATAAGCAATGATTCATCATTTTCTAAAATCTTCAGGGCTTTGATGATATTGTCCAATGCTTCAAAGTTCCTGGCGGCTTTGCCTCTTCCTCCGTAAACAATGAGGTCATCGGGTCTCTCTGCCACTTCAGGGTTGAGATTGTTCAATAACATGCGAAGGGCGGCTTCCTGTATCCAGCCTTTGCAGGAGAGCTTGCTACCTGTTGGCGTGGCGTATTTGACGGGGTCGTATGCTTTTGTAGCTATGGGCATATGGTTTATTTAATAAACTTCGCAAATCTTATCATCAATCTTCATGCATTTATCTTTTTGTTCATTTCTTTTGTCTTGACGCAAAAGAAACGAACCAAAGAAAAAGTCAAGGAAAAACGAATGGCTCCGCCCGTTTTTCCGGCCAACGCACATAAAAAAAGTTTTAAAGAAGCCCAGCCACCGAAAACGGCGGGGCAGCGATGGCCATGTGTGTTTGCGCATCGTTTTCGGGCTGCTTTTCTTTGCTCCTTTCTTTTGCAGAAGCAAAAGAAAGGAGGGAAAATCCTGCTAAGAAAAGAACTTTCACTTTCAGCAAAAGTCGTTATTATCTGATAAATTAAATATCTTGAGCAAAAGAAACCTTTAATCCAATGAGTATACATATCAGCGCCAAACCCGGGGAAATAGCTAAGATCGTTTTACTGGCCGGCGATCCGTTAAGAGCCAAATGGGTTGCCGATAATTATTTGCAGAAGGCACAATTAGTGAGCGGCACCCGTAATGCTTTCTATTTTACCGGAACTTATAAGGATATACCCCTGACTGTGGGCGCCAGTGGCATGGGCTGCCCTTCTATTGGCATCTATTCTTATGAATTGTTCTCCGAATACGAAGTGGATTGCATCATCCGTATCGGAACCTGCGGCGCTTATTCCAAAAAACTAAAATTGTTTGACCTGGTCAATGTGGACACGGCCTGCAGTGAATCCACTTATGCCGAATGTGCATTTGATTACAAGAAGGACAGTTTCAAACACCGCGGAAATGCTTATGATGTTATTAATGATACTGCCAAAGAGTTGAAACAGGAACTGAAGACCGGCCCCATTCATTCCGGTGATGTTTTTTACAGGGCCGGTAAAGGCAAACCGGATATTGTAAAAAAATATAAATGCCTGGCGGCGGAGATGGAAGCCTTTGCTTTGTTTGCCAATGCCCGGTATCTGAAAAGATCGGCTGCCACCCTTCTTACTGTTTCGGATATTATTCCCACCCATGAAAAGATCTCTGCGGATGAACGGGAGAAGGCGCTGAAGCCAATGATCGAACTGGCGCTGGAGGCGGTGCTGAGGATGTGAAACGCTCTTCGATACAATAAACACAGCACAATCCATTAGAGTCTTGTCATGCCGAGGAACGAGGCAACCCAGACTCCTCAATCCTGTCGCAGTTCGCAATCTCTGAGTTGCCTCCTATCGTCGGCATGACAAGAGTCTTTAAAAATTGAAGGTTTATCAAAATCCGGAATGTCATTCCCTCTTAACCACTTCTTTCGGGGGCCATCCTCCACAAACGGAAGGATTAAGAAATGTCCAATCAGGGTTCATGGTTTTTATTAGATCAAGCTTCTTCTGCCTTCTCCAGCCTTTTATTTCTTTTTCTCTTGAAATTGCATTTTTGATAAATGGGAAGTACTCGAAATAAACAAGGTTGTAACAATAATATCTGCCAGCAAAGGATTTGGGTTTACCTCTCTCAGACCAATGTTCTGTTAGTCGTTGAGGGAGGTTGTTGGTAACTCCGGTATACAACACCGTTCTTTCAGGATTGGTGACAATGTATGTATAGTAATGATGTTGTTTATAGATAAACATATTGGTTTAATCAAAACTCCCGTATTCATTGGGAAATCTAATGGCGATTTCAACTTTTTAAAACGTTTTTATCCCCCCTTGCAACGATTGATCAACGAGCTCTATCTTTATAAAAATTTCGCGATGAAAAAATATTCCCTGCTGCTTGCATGTTCCCTTTGTTTTCTTTTTTCTCATGCGCAGAGCCTTAAAAAAGTTCCCATCAGTAATTCCGGCTGCTCTGTATATACTTTTTGCGATTTTAATTTTGAAAAAGAATACAGCGAAGATTCTGCATTGGTATACGTGGCTGAATGTATAAAGGATGGGGTGAATTATGGTGTGATCTGCGTGAAACTGGTGCAGCCTCTTGATGACCTTGACCGGGCCGAAGAATCACTGATCAGCTATCTTGATTACCTGAAAACAAGTTTTAAGATCCTTAAATCGGCTGGTTATGGCCGGGGTCACCGGCTTGCTAATAATGAAAATACCCGTGGTGTACTTGACTATTGGGAAGACAGTGATAAAAATAACTGGAAGATCAAAGCATGGACCAACGGAAAATTTATCGGGGTGCTGTATGGCTATTCTTCTAAAGAGCTCAACGAAACAAAATTGAATATTTTCCTGGAAAGTTTCAGGTTTCCCGGGATGTAATATAACCAGAGCTTAAACCTCATCAATTAATTATCCTCCTTGGTCTTAACGGGCACTTTAACCTCGGCGGGCGGAGTAACTATTACCGGCTCAGGCCTGATATAGTTCTGCATCATTAGATCCCTGTCTCTTGCCGTCATTGGCAGGGGCCGCATGATCTCATTTGTAGAAGCATAGGAGAGTAAATGATACGTCAATGTTATAACCAGCAATGGCCTCAGGTCTTCATTTGCAATTTTAGCGGAAGCGAACCAATGACTGAAAGAAGCAGTTGCTGCCAGTGAATCCTCATACTTTATCATGAACCCGTTATTGCCATGCAGGAACATATTCTTCACCATATCGGTTACATCAATTTTTACAAGCTTGTCCTTTTTCTTCGGGTTGATCTGTTTGGTCACCTCGTTAATATAATCGGCATTGGGTTGGTTCGACCAGGTAGCCAGTGTATCTTCCCAGGGTTCAATCACCCGTTGCACAATGAATTTTGAATACTGTATATCACTATTATCAATGGTACTGTTTATCTGCAACGGGACTAAAATAAGCTGCGCCTTTGATATTTGGTCCGCACTGATCACTTTCGGAAGAACGCCATAATCGAATGAAAGCAGGGAGCGGCATTGCAACTGCCTGCCCAGTTCGGTCCAGGCGGCTGTACCAATGATCGGTGATTGGTTTCCCGGTTGTTTTTCCAATAAATTGCTGAGTAAGGCTGACCGGGAATTGCTGTCAGCTTTTAGTACAACGGAGAAATCCGCATAACCGGAATAGGATTGTGCTGATACTGCTGAACTAATAAAGATGGAGAGGGAAATGGTCAAAAGTGTAGAAGTGATTTTCATTATAAACAATTTAGTTTTTTAGAAAATACCTAACCTCACCTTATCTGAAGATCTTATGCAGTTGTGAAAGTAACACTGTTGTCAGCGGATCCAAACCTTTGATAAGAGAAGGTTGTGTTAAAGCCTAATTCAGTTATCTTTGCGGCACTTTATCGGCCCGGTAGCTCAGTGAATAGAGCAATTGCCTTCTAAGCAATAGGCCATTGGTTTGAATCCAATCCGGGTCACAAAAGCGCCCCGATTAATATCGGTGCGCTTTTTTACTTTTACTGAAATTTCATTGTAATGGATGTAAAGATCGAAAGCAGTTGGAAGGAAGTATTGAAAGATGAATTCAACAAACCCTACTTTCAGCAGATCGCTTTACACATAAAAACAGAGAAATCGCAGGGAAAAACTATTTATCCTCCCGGCTCTCTCATCTTTAATGCCTTTAATACAACTCCTTTTGATAAAGTAAAAGTGGTGATACTGGGACAGGATCCTTATCACGGCCCCGGACAGGCACATGGACTTTGTTTTTCTGTTCAGAATGGCGTGCCCCCGCCACCATCATTGGTAAATATTTTTAAAGAATTACAGGACGATGTTGGAGTTCCTGTTCCGGATCATGGCAATCTTACACATTGGGCTGAGCAGGGAGTGTTTCTATTGAATGCATCGCTGACAGTTCGTGCCGGCGAGCCGATGAGTCATTCAAAAATTGGTTGGGCTCAATTTACTGATGAGGTCATCAAAAAGATCTCTGCCGGAAAGGAACATGTGGTTTTCATACTTTGGGGCAAATTTGCGCAGGAGAAAAAGCTTTTGATCAATGAAACAAAACATTGCATCCTGAGATCGGCACATCCTTCTCCCCTTTCTGCTCATGCAGGATTCTTTGGTTGCAAACATTTTTCAAAGGCCAATGAATATTTAATGAGTAAGGGAATTGACCCGATAGACTGGAAACTGCCCCCAACCCCCTAAAGGGGGCTAAAAAAGAAATTATGAATATCATTAAAGAAATAGTTGGCCGCATCTGGGCATTGTGGGGAATGATAAGTTTCAGCATTACATTCCTGCTTTTTTTTATTCCTTCCATGATCACCTGGTTGATACCTGATCCCAAAGGGCAAAAAATTTTTATCGGCATTGCCCGTTTGTGGATGAATATCTGGTTGCGGATGGTGGGTTGTCCTGTCAGCGTTAAAGGCAAAGAGCATTTTAAACCGGGTATAACTTATATTGTTACCTGTAATCATAATTCGCTGATGGATGTACCGCTTTCATCGCCATTCATTCCCGGGGCCAACAGAACCATCGCTAAATCCAGTTTTGCCAAAATACCTCTCTTCGGATTTTATTATATGAAAGGCGCTGTGCTTGTTGACAGGAAAAGTGAAAAAAGCCGCAAAGAAAGTTTTGACAAGATGAAGAAAGTTCTGCAAAAAGGAATTCACATGTGCATTTACCCGGAGGGCACCCGTAACCGGACGGAGGAGCCTCTGAAAAATTTTCATGGCGGCGCTTTTAAATTAGCGGTCAGTAACGGGAATGCAATAATCCCCGCAGTAATATTCAACAGCAAAAAAGTAATGCCACTGCATAAAACATTCTTCCTTTGGCCGCACAGGCTTCAAATGCAATTCCTGGAAGCAATCCCGGTTGATGGACTTACTGCCGAACAATTGCAGGAAAAAGTATACAGTGTGATGAAGGATTATTATGTCAGGAATAAACGTTAAAAATTAGGGAATGACCTAGTCCTGTTAATCTTCAGATCCTGCAGTACTGATGCTTTCGGGCTGATGGAAAAACTGAAAAAACGGTATAGCCCGACCGGCGTAATATTAATGGACATCTGCCAGCAGTGCATCTCCCTGCTGATGGCCATCGAAAAAGTCTGCAGCTTCTTCGTATCAAAATCATAAAAGCCGGTAGCGCTGAAGTTCCACTTGGGGGTAAGATTAAAACTGCCGTTGAAATTTATATTGGATGCAAAATCTTTTTCAAAACCACTGTAATCAGGTTTCAGCCTGTCGAAAAAAGACAAAGAATAACCAAAACTTACCTGCCAGGGAATATTAAAATCAACAAACTCAGAAGGGTTTTGCTGCATGTATTCCATCAGCCGCTGCTGATCGGCAATAACATTGGGATCATTTAAACGTTGTTGTACCTGTTTTTTTCTTTCCTCTTCTTTTTTTGGATCCTTAGGTTTGCTTTTAAAGCTGGTGCTTATGGAAATATTCCCGGATGTCAGGCGACCCGGCTTGAATTTGCCACCCTGCCAGGCATATTTGCCGATATCATTTCCTTTCTCATTGGTTTGATAAGGATCGAGGCTAGCATTGGCATTGATACTGATCTTATCAAACAAAGTGCTGCGGAGGTACAGGTTAAAATGATCCAGCTTCATGGAGTCACGCAGAAAATTATAACCGGTGGAAAGTCCATAACCATCGATCAGCTTAATTTTTTTAATAGCATTGTCACCTGTGTCTTTCCTGGAACGCCATTTCATTTCCAGGTTATTGTCCAACTGAAAGCCAATGCCGCCTGTTCTCCCTTTTGAAAAACCTGAATAAAGCGCCCCGTCGAATTCAGAGAATTCCCGTTCTTCGGCAGTTGTGTCAACATGTGTTTTGTAAAAATGCTGTTTCGACAGGTCCGGCCGGTAATTCATACTGAATGAAGGGCGGATAACATGACGGATGGCAACGATCCTTGATTTTTTAAATTCATAGGTTCCAAAGATCGCGGTATTGAAGTTTATAGAAAATGATGCCTGGTTATCTATAAAGATCCCTTTGGTAATTGTAGTATCCACTTTTTTTGTGACAGGATTCCAGCTGCGGCGGAATTTCTGTGCGATCCATACCTGTGAATAAGAAATACCCGGAGAAACGATTACGGCTCCGCCTAATATAGGTGGCAATGCTACCGTGATCGGAAAACTGTGCTGGGCGCCCCATTGCAACGTATCAATCAGGTTCTTTAATTTAAAAGCCGTGTCATAAAAGGAAACCTGGTTCCTGAAATTTCCGTTATACCCGACCCCTATTTTTTCATACCACTTAGCGGTGCCCACTGATTCTTTTTTCTGAAAAGGATAAAGTGTACTTACTGAAAAACCCGCATCAGGTAAACTGATATTAATAACGTGAGTTGAATTATTCTGGAAATGGTTGGCGCTGAGAGTTAAGTTATAAGGTTTACCTGCCCATGATTTGGAATAGGCAATAGAAGAAGTCTGGATATTTTGAAAATTAAGCCGGGGATCATTGGAAACATACCTGTTGAATTTGGTGGAACTGGCATTGACATTGGCAGAAAAAGTTGTTCCCGGTCTTGCACGGCTGTCAACCGAATGACTCCATGAAACAGAATAGGTTTTCGTTCTTGAATAATCCGGGTCCCCTTTAAAATTCAGCTTGGTGTTTTGCATGCTTAGCGTAAAGGCGCCGCTATACCGGTAACGTTTACGGTAGGTTGGGTTTACATTGACCGCCCAGCCGCCATATGAATAAATATTGCTCCGGAACTGGACATCCCAATATTCGCTCAGCACTTTATAATAACCCAACCCTTCCAAACCCAAACCATATTGTTCATTGTTTGTAAACTGCGGCGGCAGGAAACCCGAATGACGACCCTGGCTTAATGGAAAAAATCCGAATGGCAGCCAGATAGGAATGGGAACACCTTCAAATTCCAGGTGAGTGGGACCTGACACGGCCAGTTTTTTATTGACAATCTTCATTTGCGGTGTGACAAAATCAAAATGCGGTTCGTCCAGCAGGCAGGTGGTAAATCTTGCTCTTTTAATAAAAGTAACATTTTCGCTTACTTTCTTCGCATCATCACCTATAAAAAGAAATTCTCCCTCCTTTGTATAAGTATTCTTTGTTAGTCCTATCTGTGTTTTAAAGTTATAGCGGATAGTATCGCTGGTAAATTCGTTTTCACCGCTTTTGAAATGTGCTGTTTCCAATACCTCACCGGTACTGTCTTTCCGGTTGACGGCTGTAACGATCTGTGTTTGCTGATCCATTTCAACTTTCGGCGCTGTCAATGTAATGTCTTTGTATTCTGTCCTGGTTTTTCCGTACAATAATATTTTTTTATCCTGTACAAGTATTACGGCCGAATCTTCGGCTGAATATTTCAGGGGAGCATCTAATGAATCTTTTGAGATTTTAAGGGAGAACGTGTCTACTTTTTCTTTCACAACGGAAGAATCTTTGCCGGGAAGTTTCGTTGTATCTGTGAATGCATTGATAATGCTTCCCAGGCTATCTGGCTTCAGCACTGGTTTCGTGGTATCACAAGGGATTGTTAAAGGACTGCGAAAATCTGTTGTACAGATATGGCCGGCCGATGTTTTCCACGTTAGTGTGCATAACATCACAACCACCAATATCCCTTTAAAAAAATAGTTTAGCCTAAATTTGTACAGTTGCTTCATCAGGTAGAAGCAAATGTAAATCTTTATCGATAGGAGGCCTATGAACGAACCTAAACTTTTTGTGAAGATTGTCCCCGGAATGGATCCGGGGTGATCCATCTGTTAAAATACCGAACACCCATGGTTAAACAAGCCCTTTCCTTTTTCCTTATTATTTCTCTTTGTGTTATTATTTTCTCTTTTATTAATGATAATAAAAAAGAAAATGTAAGACAGAGGGTCATCAAGACGATCATTGTGGATGCCGGTCATGGCATCATGGAGAACGGCGGTCATAACGGCGCCAAAGGTTCTTATTCTTACGAGGATGATATATGCCTGGCGGTTTCCAAAGAGCTGGTGAAAAATTTCCAGGATGAAATGCCTGAAATAAAAATTGTGGAAAGCAGGCCCACCGAAAACATTACGGCCATCCACCGCCGCGCTGAAATTGCCAATGAAAATAAAGGAGATCTGTTTATCTGCATCCATGTTAATGCAGCTGTACCGCAACGACATGCTGAAATAACCGGCCACAAAACTGTTACGTATTATGTGGGGAAGGGAAAGAACAGGAAAAAGAAAACAAAACAGGTTCCTGTTTACCACTATTGGACAACTCCCAACGCGGCAAAAGGAGCCGAAACATATATCTGCGGCGCCCATAAAAATGACGACAAAGAATTAGCTGTACGGGAAAATGCCCCGATGCTGCAGGAAGAAAATTATAAAGAGAGTTATGGAGATATTGACCCCAACTCCCCGGAATTTATTGCTTTGTCATTGCTGAAAACAAAACAGTATTTCAAAAGGAGCACTACACTGGCCGGCTATGTACAGGATGAGTTTGCCAAAGTCGGTCGTGTTGACCGGGATGTGAGACAGCGGCAGGTAGGGATCTGGGTTTTGCAGGCAACAGCGATGCCCAGTATCCTGGTAGAGACGGGGTACATTACCAACCGGGTTGAAGAGGATTACCTGAACAGCAAGGAAGGACAGAAAGAAACAGCTGATTGCATCATAAAGGCAGTGAAAACTTATATCGCGTGGCTGGAGAAGCAACAATCGGAATCAGGAAAAGATAATGAGAACACAGGCAATCATAATGCAGCTTCAAAAGATGTTGGCGCCTTCCTGGATGCTGTTGAAAAAAAGGAGAAAAAAGGTTTTTAAAATAAATTACTATCTGGCCGATATTTTTGCAAACCTGGCCCTGGTTTGAATTACAACCTGACCGCATGATAAAAAAAATATTTTCTTCAGCAATTTTCCTGGCTCTATCCTTTTTTTATAACACGGTCATTGCGCAAAATGGCACAAGGAAACCTATTCAGACAATTATTATCGATCCGGGTCACGGAGGTCTTGACCCGGGGGCAACCGGTACTTTTTCTAAAGAGGCCCAGGTTAGCCTGGAAGTTTCACTTAAATTAGGGAAAGCCATCGAAAAAGAGTTTCCCGATATAAAAATCATTTATACCAGAACTGAAGATATACTGCCGGGGAATAAAACAAGTATCGAGGACGGGCTGTTTTACCGGGCGGACCTGGCCAATGAATCACATGGCGATCTCTTTATTGCGATTCATTGCAACAGTGCGGGAAGGGCCCCGGGTGGATGGTATGGTAAGAGGATCTCAGGCTACACCACTGCCACCAAAAAAGTAAAAGTGAAGAAGAAAACGGTTATAAAAACCTATAAGGTTCCCATCTATGAAAATTACTGGATAGAAAACAGGGCTGTCGGAACAGAAACCTATGTATGGGCCGTCAATAAAAACGATGCGAAGATCAAGTCTGTTTCAAAAAACAATGATTACACCGGTGAAATAGATTCTACTTCCAATATCAGTTTGCCAGACCCTTCTGACCCGGCTGAAAAAGCAAGGATGCTGATCTATGCACAGAATTTTTTCAGGAAAAGCCTGAACCTTGCCGACCTGGTACAACAGGAGTTTGCAAAGAACGGCCGGGTAGACCGGGGCGTAAAACAAAGAAATGATAAAGGTATCTGGGTGTTGCAGGCAACCGGTATGCCCAGTGTGCTGGTGGAAATTGGTTTTATTTCCAATAAGGAAGAGGAACAATACATTACCAGTGAAAAAGGACAGGATGAAATTGTTGCCAATATA
>JBGPKR010000071.1:0-16155 GCA_041486045.1 Chitinophagaceae bacterium
AACGCAACACATAAGCCCTCAAGTGCAATACGGCGTGGCAACTGCTTTCTAACTCACGGAGAATAAACGCGACGTGGTGGCCCTCTCAAGACTGAAACACGGGTTCGAATCCCGTTGGGGCCGCCACCCGAAATCAACGAAGTTTCTTCTCCAATTTGTTTTGTGTTCCGACAATTTATTTTCAGTAAAAAGTTTGAATATTGACCTGAATTCTTAAGCAAGTCAATCATTTCTTTTTTTGAAAGCTGTGCATAGATAGCCTGCCTTTCAAAGTCACCGTAAATTTCCCAATTTCCACTTGCCAAACCACCTATTACCATTGAATCAAATAAACTCAAATATTCCTCTCTGATTAAGTCCTGTCCTTCATCCACTATTAACTTGTCAAATTTCTTGCTGATTCCTTTTTGATAAATGTCTTTCAACAAGGCTGGCAAATACTTGCTGTAAAAACCCTGTTTGCTGCTTTGCATTTTATCGTAGTCAAATCCTTTTGATTGTTCAAACAAAAAGCTGTGCAAACTTGAAACTGTGATTTTGTCTTTCCATTCTTCAACTTGCTTTTGCATCCACTCCCCAATTAGGCGATTGTAGCAAGTGAGAAAAACTGTTTTGCCGTCTGCTGCTGCTCTCACTGCTGATTCAAGAGCAATCATTGTTTTCCCTGTTCCGGCACCTCCTTGTATAACGCTTCTTTCATTCAGTTCAACTGAATCAAGAATTCTATATTGTTCTTCTGTGTATTTTTTTATTTCCTTGTCGAACTCAGCTAACCTTTCTTTGACTGTTCTGATTCTTTCAAAATCTCCTCTCAAAAAATCGCAAAGTGAATTCAAATCGTTTGCATCAGGCAAAGAATCCTTTTCAGAAAACCATCTTTGATCTTTATGTTTTTGAATGAACTGCCGGACCAAATTCTTAAAGAAAATTTCTATTCCGCTTTGAATTGAATCTTTATCAAGTATTTGCCATGATTCATACTCAACACTATGCTTGTCAAAACTTATATGGGGAAATGCACAAAGAAAACCGAATAATATTTTTGTGAACTTGTGTCCTTTCCCGAATTCAATTTCAATTGCAGAACGCAATGAAAACATTGCATCTCTTGCCTGATTAAACGGGCTTTTATTCTTATTTACCTTTCCATATCTATCTATGAAATGCCAGACGCCATCAATACATTTTACATCACCACCTTTTACTTCCATGACAAAAATACCACCGTCCGGTATCAAAATCAAAAAATCAATTTCGCCATATAAGCGGACCGTGTGCTGGGATAGATTTAATGAGTGAAGTATAATCCAATCCTTGGCGAAGGAGTTGTTTTTGAAAATTTCAAAAATAATTTTCTCCCCGGTGCTTTTGCAATTCCTGTCAATGTATGGTGGTAGTAGTTTCGCCATTAAATAGCTTCCTTTTGAAGTAATCTGTTCACATATCTTATATCAATATTCTCCCACACAATCGCAACCTCAATAACTTTCAAAACAATTACACTACCCAACCCCTCCACTAAAATTTTCTTATTAATTATTGAACTACTGGCAAACTCATGTATTTGAGATTTAATTTTGTCTGTAATAAAGTCAGACGCTTTCATTCTCCAACCTGTCATTTTTCTTATCGCTTCTCTGACCGTATTGATATTGTCATTCAGAAGATTTGAATTTGTCACTAACGCAATACTGATTAAGTCAGCGTCATCATCGGGTCCAATTCTGCTTTCATCCTGTAACCATGCTTTGATAGTTTCTTTATGTTTCTTACAATCATTATTTCGTAAATCATCAACCAATTTTTTGAAATCATTTCCAATTGAAGCATAATATTCTTTCAAGAGATTTTTCCAAAGCTCTGTCCACTGTTTTACAGATACTAATTCTTTTGTGTTGGTATTTTTTTCAACTAGCTCAACTAAAATATCTCTGTCGGTATTTATCAAAGCAATCACATCTCCGGTTTTCAATGCTTCAACTTTTTTTCTATGAATATCTACTTTAGTGTCTTTCTTTTCAATCAATTCATTAATGACTAAAAATTTATGTGATTCAGTTGTGTAAATAAAAACGTCATTTTCAAAATCAATCCGTTTTGCTTTGATGCTGTCAAATAAATTTCCTTTTGCTGCGTATTTTGAATACTGCGCATTATCAAGTCTGAATTCAAACTCTAAAATATCAAATAAACTTGCAGAACTTGTTTCAACAACTTCATCACTTGAATACATATCATCAAATCCTTTTGATTTTACTAATTCACTTCCCGAGCGAATACCTTTATTATTTATCGTTGCTCTAATATTCTCACTGTATTTTCTATTTCTTCTTTGCAGTGAATTGTAATACTTGTTTTCAAACTGGTAAAACAAAACCGTTAGTTCTGAAAAAAGGAATGAAGAAAGAATTCTGTTGATATTGTTTGACTTTGCCCAACCCGTGAGAATAGCTTTTAAAGGTTCGTTTGAAAGCAGGTTGTCATTCACATCAGCAACAGACATTACCTGCGGCCTGTGTGTATATGCAGATGTGCCAAGTGAGTCATTCAATGTTTTCGTTTCTTCTTCAGTTGGGCAAATGATGTAATCATACCGGTTTGTATTCATCAGCACTTTTAACCTTTCGCATTTTTCAGATGGACTTGAGGCAAACTTTTTAATTATAGATTTAAGAAGTGAAATACTTTCTTCAATCGGCTTGTGTGAATCGCCTACCCACATTCTGCAACGAAGGAACAATGTTTCAATACTATTGATTTTAGAATTGTAGTTTAAAATTTCATCATTAGTCGGAACATGAGTAACTCTTGATACCAGATTGGTAAGTTGAATGAGAGAAATTTTCAGAGAGTTCAAGTCATTGTTTGATTCATCTTTTTCAATTGATTGAATCCTCTGTGTTGTATCCTCAAGCGCAGTATCCTGACAAATCTCTTTTACAAGCTTGAAGGAAATATATTTTCTTAATTTCTTATCAAAAGAATGAAAGGGAGAGTGATTTGTAGTATGGTCAAGTTTCAAATTCTCTTTTGTGAAATTGAAAAATTCAAAACCATAATTGCCGATGGTTTCAAAACCTTCAATTTCTGATAAATCTGTGATTAAAACTGTCGGAATGTTTTTTACATCAATATCTGAAAAGTCAGTTCCTCTTTCCTGAATGGCTGCAAAGCCATCAATGATAATTTTTGAAACGGAAGTTGAAAGTGTTACATACAAAGCAAGATTTGAGAGGTTGTTTGAAATAAGTAGTGGGCTATTTATGTCTTCTGCTCCGTTTTCGTCAATCTTTCCTTCCCGAAAATATTCAGACAAATAAGAAAGGTTCAATACAATTTGTTCAATTGAATCATCAAACGATTTGAATTTACTGACAAGACAAATTTTGTTTTTAATAAATTCTTTGTTGCCATAGGTGTCAATATTCAAAAGTCTCTCTGTCGGAGTAAGGTTTCTTGAGGGCAATGCTTCTTTCACCGATTTGAGAGAAGATAAAACCTTTCTGGTTGGTGGTGCTTTTTGTAGCATGATTACATCAGAAAATTTGATTGTAATTTCTGCACCAGAAGATTCTTTCGTTCCTTTTGTTTTGAAAGTAACACTATTTTGTTTAATCCCCGACCACTCAACGATTGCAATGTTGTTGAGAATAAGCTTTTCTCCTGGCTTATACTGTCTGTATGACTCAAAAATTTCTTCTTTAAAATTTGCAAAATCATTTTCAATAAGAAACAAAACTGTTGGGATGGAAAGCCATTGTGCAGCAAATTCCTTTGAAGGAAAAACTAAACAAAGTTTGTTTGTTGTATTGCTTAAGAAGAAATCTGAAATAAGTTGAAGTGAATCTTTCAGAGGCAATGGAAGCGAATGGGCTTCATGTTGCCCTGCATAAGAGTATTGCAGTTTCTGAATTAATTCCTGATTCATGTGTGCTCACTTCAAAAGTGTATTTATCCATTAAGTAAAAGATATTTTAATGAGATTGCAATTTTTTCAGCCATCAATGGCGGAACTGCATTTCCAATCTGACGAAAGGCAGCATTCATTGCGCCAGAAAACTTAAACCCATCGGGAAAAGATTGTAGTCTTGCAGCTTCTCTTACAGAAATGGTACGAGCTTGTTTACTATCATAATGAATATGTGAATAACAATCTTTTCCTAAATGAGCCATTAATGTTCGGCATGGTTTGTCACTTTCCATTTTGCGCCATTTATTGGGGAATTTTCCTACATCATAAGGTGGAATAGTCTGCTTTAGAAGTGTTTGATATTTTTTTGAATTAATTGATACGATCTTGCCTGACCGCTTTTCCTCTTTCTTAAGTTTCGACTTTAGTATTCTCATTGCAACTTCAATTGCCTCGGGATATTGATCTCCAGCTTTCATTTTTTTGAATATGGGATAATCACGAGGTAGTAAACGAATTACATTACCAGAAACTGTTTTTCCACCGTCAAGTCCATCCCATGTACGCATCCAATATTGATATTCGTTTTGGGCTAATGATTTATATAATAACTGCTCATTTATTTTTTTAATGCTGCGTTTTAATTTGTTGTTAGGGTGAGTATATATTTCAGGTAAGTCAGACAACGCATCCTCCGCTGTAACAGCAGGCAGAAGAGTTTCAGTGGGTTGTGGAGACGAACTATAATATAGATTTTGAGAATTTAATACAACATGTTTGAGTGCTACCTGGCGTGAACCGTGATATCCTTTAGGCAATTCAATATAATGAGAAGGTTCAGGAAATGATATGTTGGCATCAATGCTTTCATGAATAGCAATAAGAAACATACGTTCCCTCATTTGTGGTATTCCATAGTAAACTGTATTAAGTAGTGTATAACGGCCATTATATCCCAATTTCTTAAGATCAGCACATACCAAATCAGCCATATTTACCCCTCCATAATTGAGCATATCTGGTACATTTTCCATAAGTATTGCTAATGGTGAAAGTTGCTTTACATACTCTAAATAGGATTTATAAAGTTGACTTCTTGGATCATTAAGAAAAGCAATGGAATCGCTAAAAGTTTCCCGAAGTTTAGCACGGCCAATGCGTGTAAATGCTTGGCATGGAGGTCCGCCAATTATTACATCAACTTGTTCACCAGGGTTTCCGTTAATCCCTAATTCACTAAACACTTCTTCAGCCGTTGTTTCAAGTATATTTCTTGGTTTAGAGTGTTGCTTAAAATAATGACTATCATTATGAAAATTTGTCGCATGAGAAAGGGCCGCTTCTTTATCCATCTCTACGGCGGCCATAATTTCAAACCCTGCTTTATGAAACCCTAAAGATAGCCCCCCACAGCCCGAGAACAAATCAAGCACTTTTGGATTTTGTCCATCATTAATTCGACTTAGCTTTTGTTGAATAACATTTGCTAATACTCTTAATTGCATTGACTCGTTTGTAATGGTTTAAACTTTGGCTATGTCTAATCGGCGTAAAGACCCCGCTTCGTAAGGTATGATTTTCCTGGTTACTTTAATAAGAGTTCCCCCTGTATTTTTAGTTTTCAAATTACATTCCCAGATTGTAATCACTTTCCATCCATCTTTTCTTAAAGCCTTCACCGCTTTTTCATCATTGACTTTGTTGGCTGCAATTTTATTCAGCCACCATTTGGTTCTTGTTTTTGGCACAACAAAATATTTACAGTTGGTATGCCCATGCCAGAAACAACCATGAATAAAGATGACAGTTTTGTATTTCGGCAATACAATGTCGGGTTTGCCCGGGAGTTTTTTATCGTGGAGTGTATAGCGAAAACCGTTGGCATGTAAGAACTTCCTCACCAGCAACTCCGGTTTGGTATTCGTCGCTTTTATCTGCGACATGTTAAAGCTGCGGGTTGCCTTGCTGTGTACATCGGCCATAAAGTGAAGGTAAGAAAGGGAAAGATGCCGAATCTTCCCGATAGCTATCGGGTTGGTTCTCCAATAGAGTCCTTCGGACAAGATGACATAGAAAAAGAAAAACCCGTCTCATAACTGAGACGGGCTTACATTATTTAACGGATGAAAATATTATTTTGTTTTTGCCAGTTTCTTTGGCAGGCCTGTGGCTTTCAGCAATGCTTTAGCCTCATTGGCTTTTCTTACAAAAAAAGGATGTTTTTCATAATTGCCCACCTTAGTGTCAACTATGGCAAAAGCTTTTTTCCTTTTACTGCTGTTTTTATTTTTTGTTTCCGTGGGCATAGAGCAAATTTACAAATTATTTACGCCGAACCAAATAAGCAATATAATCTCTGCCGGGTTCAAACAATTCCCATGTTTCAGATTCGAGTCCATACACTTCAAAATCCATGCTTATTTCCTGCCAGTTATTGGTGATTCCCATCCTGTATAGCCTGGTTCTTGAATGTGTTCTGCCTTTGGCAATGATCCAAACACCGGGATATTGCAGCGTAAAATCGTGAACCGTTGCTGCAACGGTGGCCAGAACTTTCCGGCTGTCATTATTATTCGTTACCACGGAATCCCTGATCTCACCGGTTTCTCCTTCAAGGTCTCCGAATGCGAGGTTAAATACCCCCACGCTTATTTGAGTAAACCGTACTACTTTCCTGACAGCACCACGGGGTCCTGTGCTGATAAATTCATAGTCCAGGAAACTTTCGTTGGTCTTGAAACTGTATCGGGATAACCGCATGATTTAATAACAGGAATACAACCAGGCTTTAAAACAAATTGACTTAGCAATCTATATCAGAAACCAGTTGATCAACTGGGATTTTCACCAATTTAAAAGAGTTTTTTATCGTGGAGTGTATAGCAAAGCCGTTAGCATATAAAAACTTCCGCAGCAGCAGTTCGGGCTTTGTATTCTTCGCCTTTATCTGCGACATGTTGTAGCTGCGGGTGGCTTTGTTGAGTACCTGCCTACCGGCAGGCAGGCATCTGCCATACGCTAAGGTAAGGAGTTGAAATGCACAATATTTTATTACCCGGTGTTGCCGTAATTCATTAAATTACATCAAGGTCTTTTCAACCCCGGACCTGCCCAGGCAGACAGGCTTCTTATGAAGCGTTTCTTACCATATTTTTTCTTTCTTTTTTTAGCTCCGGCTTCTCTTGTTGCGCAAACAGTTGTTTCGATGAAGATTGATGGCGCTATCAACCCTGTAACAGCCGGGTTTATTCATGACGGCATTGAGAAAGCTAAAAAAGAAAACGCCGAGTGCCTCCTCATTCATCTCAATACTCCCGGCGGTTTACTGAAATCAACAAGGATCATCGTCAGCGATATACTGCAATCAGCAGTACCTGTAATCGTTTATGTATCTCCTGCCGGGGCACAGTCCGGCTCAGCAGGGGTTTTTATAACATTAGCTGCCCATATTGCCGCCATGACACCGGGAACGAATATCGGGGCGGCACACCCTGTGACTTTGCAGGGCACTATGGACAGCATCATGGGTGAGAAAGTAACCAATGATGCGGCAGCATTTATCCGTTCAATTGCCGAAAAAAGAAACCGCAATATTGAATGGGCCGAAAATGCAGTGCGCAAAAGTTTTTCATATTCAGAAACGGAAGCTTTGGAAGATTCGGCTGTTGATCTTATTGCAAAGAATGAACAGGACCTGCTGAACATGGTGGACGGGAAAACCATAGAGTTGAGTAACGGGACAAAAACACTGCATACAAAAATGGCCAGGATCGAAAGATATGAAATGAATGTATTCCAGAAATTTCTGAATATAATCAGCGATCCCAGCATCGCTTACATCCTGCTGATGCTTGGCATGTTTGGTATCCTGTTCGAGTTTTTTAATCCCGGGGCCATCCTTCCCGGCATTGTTGGTGTCATCAGCCTCATACTTGCTTATTATGCCATGCATACCTTACCGGTCAACTTTGCCGGCCTGGCCCTGATCATTTTTGCTCTTCTTCTTTTTTTACTGGAAATAAAAATTGTAAGTCATGGCATGCTGGCGGCAGGAGGTATCGTTTCTTTATTATTAGGTTCGATGATGCTTATCAAGCCCGGCTCAGCGCTGGAGATGGCGAAAATATCAAGACCCGTAATTATTGCGGCCACGGCAGTTGCTGCACTATTCTTTTTATTGATCATCGGGCTGGGAATAAAAGCACAGCGCAGAAAAGTAGTAACCGGCCCGGAAGCATTGATAGGAGCTACCGGCGAAGTGATGGACATGCTTGCCCCGACAGGTACTGTAAAAGTGCAGGGAGAAACATGGAACGCTGAATCCATTGCTGGAAATATCAGCAAGGGCGAAAAAGTGCGGATAAAAGAAATGAAGAATCTGAAATTATATGTAGAACCAATTCATCACAGTTAAAATAAAAACTTATGCAACAGTTTCCTTATTTATTGGCAGCCATTATTTTTTTTATAGTAATTATCCTTGCCAGCGCCATACGTATATTAAGAGAATATGAACGTGGTGTTATTTTCAGGCTGGGTCGTTTGGTTGGTAACGGGGGAGTAAAGGGCCCGGGTATTATCCTTCTTATCCCTTTCATTGACAGGATGGTGAAAGTGAGTTTACGCACCATCGTATTTGATGTGCCGCCGCAGGATGTGATCACACAGGACAACGTTTCTATTAAAGTAAATGCCGTGGTTTATTTCCGTGTAATAGAACCACAGAAAGCCATTGTGCAGGTGGAGAATTTCCTGGCAGCCACTTCACAGATATCGCAAACCACCCTGCGCAGTGTGCTGGGACAATCAGAATTGGACGATCTTCTTTCGCAAAGAGATAAGATCAATCACAAGCTGCAACAGATCATTGATACCAATACAGAACCCTGGGGCGTAAAAGTTACCAATGTAGAAGTAAAGCAGATTGACCTGCCGCAGGAAATGCAGCGGGCCATGGCCAAGCAGGCCGAAGCAGAACGGGAACGCCGGTCAAAGGTGATTGCTGCCGAAGGAGAATTCCAGGCCTCACAACGTTTGGCTGATGCTGCAAAAATTCTGGATGAACATTCAAGTGCATTGACTTTACGTTACCTGCAAACCTTGCGGGAGATTGCCACGGAGAAAAATTCAACCACCATATTCCCTGTTCCCATTGATCTGCTGAAACCATTTTTGAACAAAGTAGAGAATAAAACAGAATCATAAATAATTTTTCTTTCTTGTATCTTATTATCACCAAAACCCTATGCGTGTAAAAATTTCCGCAGCAACAGTTCCGGTTTGGTATTCGTCGCTTTTATTACGCATATAGGCCATAAAGTGAAGGTTAGAAAGGGAAAGATGCAGGCTGATAAAACGGGTCCGGTACATCTTACAAGGTTATCAGTAAGCAGCTATTAGTGTTTCGGCAGGTATGTTTAATTTATCGTGCAGTTCACGGATCATGGCAAGAGACAGTTTTCTGCGCCCGGTTAATATTTCAGACTTGCGGCTTCGGCCACCGAGTAAGGCGCTAAGCTTTTTTTCATCCAACCCCATTTGTTCCATCCGGAATTTAATGGCTTCTATCGGGTGGGGTGGCGGTATGGGATAGTGCTTTTTCTCATACGCTTCTACCAGTATGGAAAGCACTTCCAGTTCATCAGAAAGTTTACTACCTGGTTTCAGGTCTTTTTGCATAAGCCTATATACATGCTGTAGCGCCGCTTCATATTCTTTTTTTGTCTTAATCGGTTTTAACATATATCACTTTTTTAGCGTCAATTGTATTGTACTCATTATGGGTACCCATCCATACAATGAAAATAATCTGTAACCGGTATTCTATATCCACTATCAGCCTGTATTTGTTGCCATGAATATTAAACACCACTCTTTTGTTACCAATAACAGATGCATTACGGATTTGCTCTTTTAATTCGTTATGACTTTTCCAGTTTGCCTTACCCACTTCCTGGTACCATGCAAATAAAGACTGCCCGGCCTCTTTTTTCTTTTTAGCATACCGCTTCAGCGTTTTTACCGCAATGATTCTCATAAGCAAATACGAAGATACAAAATTGTTACCAAAATGGGAACAACCAGGTTATTTTTTTAGAAGATAACCAGCATTAGTTCTCTACAACTTCCCCGCTTTTCACCATTAATTTAATTTACATTTGGTAACACAACTAAAACGCAGCTCCAATGAAATGGCCTAAACTACTCCTGCTTATTTTACCCATCCTGCTTTTTGCATTGCAGGCTTGTAAAACTGCAAACAAAAAAGACAGGCTTGGCAATGCAAGCCGTGAAAATAAAAATGGCTGGGTCTATGTTCACCTGCAGGGCTCTCCCTCCGATATCGGCTACCAGCATGGTTTCTTACTGGCCAATGAAATTGATACCAGCATCCGGGTGATGGAATATTTCCTCAAGCATGAAACAAATAAAGACTGGGCCTTTTACCGCCAGGCCACAAAAATTTTTATCTGGAATAAATTGGAGCGGGAATACAAAGATGAGATCAATGGTATTGCCGAAGGGTTGCAGGCAAAGAAGTTGAGTTACGACAGCATCGATATTGCGGCCTACAATGCATGGCTTGAACTGGCTTTTTATTATGTTCCCTCCCTGGCGAATGCCGCGGTGGCGCATAGCGGCGACAACAAAGCTCCGGGCAACTGCAGCGCTTTTATTGCCACGGGCAGTTATACCAGCGATGGAAAGATCGTGATCGGTCATAATAACTGGACAGAATATATCGTGGGCCAGCACTGGAATGTGATCGCCGATATTGTTCCCGAAAAAGGCAACCATATTTTAATGGATTGCATGCCGGGTTTTATCCACAGCGGCGATGATTTTTTAATTACGGATAACGGTATTTTAATTACAGAAACCACCATTACGCAATTCAGTCTTTTTGATTCAACGGGTATTCCTGAATTTATGCGGGCCCGCAAAGCAGCCCAGTACAGCAACAGTATTGATGATGTGATCAGAATATTCACCGAAGGCAATAACGGCGGCTATGCAAACGACTGGCTGATCGGCGATACCAAGACCAATGAAGTGGCCAAACTGGAACTGGGATTAAAAGATTTCCGGGTCTGGCGCAGCAAGGACACCACCATCATCGGCAGCAATTTTGCCAGCGACCCCAAACTGATCAAAGAAGAAACCACTTTTAATGTAAATGATTCCACTACCTCACCCAATGCCCGTAAAAAAAGAATGGAACAACTGGTGTTGATTGATCTGAAAGGAAAGATCGATGCGGAAACCGGTAAACAGATCGAAGGCGATCATGTGGATGCCTTACAGGGAAAAAATGCCAATAACCGTTGCGTTATCTGTGGCCATATTGATGAGGATGCATTGGGTTGTGCCGAATGGAGCCATCCCGCTTACTACCCGATGGGCGCCGTGCAGGGAAAAGTTACCACGGCGGCTCTTGCAGCAAAGATGCAGCTATGGGCACATATGGGTCATCCTTGCGGGCAGGATTTTATCGGCGCCCCATTTTATAAAGCACATCCTGAGTTTAACTGGATGAGTAAATATTTAACGGATATGAAATCATATCCATGGACATTGTTTGAGGCTAAGAAATAACAGCGCCGGCTATTCCTCATTTTTTCTTCTGAATCCTATTTTACGACGGTGTGGTTGCGGCGGATTCAGCAGTTGTTTTAAATATTGGAAGATCAGCTGTATGTCTTCATCGTGACCGGTTAGTTTCTTCTCAATTTTTTCTATTTGTAACAGGATGTCTTTGTGAGTGAGCAGCAGCTCCCGCATTTTGGCAAACACCCGGATGATCTGTATATGTACACGGATAGCTATTTCGCTGTTTAATACACCGGATAGCATGGAGACACCCTGTTCGGTGAAAACATATGGTAAATAAACAACTCCCCGGTGTTTTTTTGAACTCATCACATTTTGTGATGAGTTGTTTTCGCCTGAGCTGATCACAATTTGCGATCTTAGAAACTCCCATTCTTTTTCTGAAAGCCGGAACATAAAATCTCCGGGAAATCGGCTGGTATTGCGTTTAACTGCCTGGTTTAATGCTCTTGTTTCCACTCCATAAAGGGAAGCCAGGTCAAAATCAAACATTACTTTCTGCCCACGGATGAGGTAGATTTTGTTCATTACCAGTTCGTCAGGTATCAACAGCGCTTTGGTTGTCTTTGCCATAAAATCTACTTTTTTGAAGTCACAATTTGTGACTTCAAGATAAATCAGGCTTTATAGAAAACTATACGACAAATCACCAAAACGGCCGGGTTTTTTCGGAAAAAAGTTAAGAGTACTCCTGGCTTTGGCCGGGTTTAATTTTTGCACTTCTTTTTTACTTGCGGTGTAAACCGTTAATTGTTCAAAAAAATTTTGAATATTTTTTCTTTCATTAATGATGATACACGGATGCCGGGTGTATTAACATTCCTTTGATAATTCAGGCATCCTAATTGTCTATACACAAGTATTATTCACTTTTAAAATTTAAAAACATGAAAAAAATTTTTACTCTTCTATTCGCAGTTGGAACATTCACCATGGCCCAGGCACAGCCCGGCTCCAGGGATAACCGACAGGTTGATCAGCGAAACGATCAACGCAATGGTCAGCAAAATGACCAGCAGTACGATCAGCGGAACAATCAGCAAATTGATCAAAGGGATTTTAATGACGGGTATGATAATAACGGGTTTGATAAGCAAGGTCGTTATTTTGACAAATTCTCCATGGAAAGAAGAAGGAATATGGAGATCGCCCGGATCAACCAGGAATATGATTTTAAAATTCAGAAAGTAAAAAGGAGTTTCTTCCTGAGCTGGTTTGAAAAACAAAGGCAGATCCGTTCTTTGGAACAACAACGTCAGTGGGAAATAAAGATGGTCTATATCAAATACACCTACAGCAGAAAGCCTGACTTTGGTCGCGACAATCGTCACGACAATCATTCAAACGGTCATTATTAAAAAAAATAAAGTCGCCGAACTAAACAAAGCCCCCCGATCAACCGGGGGGCTTTTTACAATAAAAGATATTTCTGTTATTTCGCTGGTCTTTTATATTGACTGAGCTCGATGATTTTTCCGTTCTTCAACTGGTTAATATCATGATAGTAGGCAGAATCTACTTTCCCGCCTTTATAGGTATCGGTTTCTTTATACCAGGTCACTACATACGCTTCTTTTTTATCGGTTGCGTACATTTTTTGCCAGGCCTGCATATCGATGGTTATGGAGCTGAGGCTATCCCGGTAAGTACTCCACATCTTCATGATATCAGCGTTTGGAAGATCGTAGTGTTCACCGGAGGGTCTGTCCCACTTCAGCGAATCACCATACTCTTTCGTCACATTGCTCATATTGCCGTCAGCCCAGTCTTTGTAACTCATCAATACCAGTTTCAGATCAGCATCTGACACATCGGTACTGAAACTGCTGGAATAGGAGGCTGTGTAAGGCAGATCAACGGTTGTTGTTGCCGTGGTTTTGTCTCCTTTGTCAGCATCCGCCGGTTTGTCTTTTTTGTCTTTGCTGTTACAGGCAACTAAAAAAGCTCCGCAGATCAAAAACATCATGATTTTTTTCATACAAATAATTTTTTTGTTTGGTGATAAATAAAATCTGTCAGGTTTTCAGAAGGTAATAATAAACAGCATTGAATCAGGCAGGGAAAGATCATGCTATCAGCAATATTGACAGAAAGGTAATCATTGGACCCGTAAGAAGGATAATTAATTTTAATGACCCTGTATTAAATTATATAATCGGTATCAGTAATTACCACTTAATAGCACTATGTTTGTTGACATTCAAACAACAAATAATAATGCCCAGTATCAAAGCCTACGCCGCACAAAGCGCCACCACAGCGTTAGAATCGTGGACCATCGAAAGAAGAAATCCCAAGCCACACGATGTACAGATACAAATACTCTACTGTGGTGTTTGCCACAGCGATCTGCATTTTGTCCGCAATGATTGGGGCATGACCGTGTACCCGGTTGTTCCCGGTCATGAAATTGTGGGCCGTGTTACCGCTGTAGGAGATCATGTAAAAAAATTCAAAACCGGCGACCTTGCCGGTATCGGCTGTCTCGTTGACAGTTGCCGTGAATGTGATAACTGTAAAGAAGGATTGGAACAATATTGCAGCGGCGGCGCTGTGTTTAGTTATAATGGTAATGAAAAGGATGGAAGCGGCAATACTTATGGCGGTTACAGCAAATCAATTCTTGCCCATGAAGATTTTGTATTGCGGATCTCGGATAAGCAACCGCTGGAAGCAATAGCTCCCTTGCTTTGTGCAGGCATCACTACCTACTCACCCCTTCGTCACTGGAAAGTAGGCAAGGGGACAAGAGTGGGTGTATTAGGATTAGGTGGTTTAGGTCACATGGCAGTGAAACTGGCCGCTTCCATGGGCGCCGAAGTAACTATGCTGAGCCATTCGGCATGGAAGAAAGCAGATGCACATCGTCTCGGCGCTCACAACTTTGTGCTTACTACAGATGAGGAACAAACAAAGACCGTAGCAGGTTATTTTGATTTTATACTGGATACCGTATCGGCAGCACATGATTATAATTTTTACCTGGCCATGCTTCGTACCAACGGAGTGATGGTTTGTGTAGGTGTGCCCCCTGCTCCGGCAGAGATTCCTGCCTTCAATCTCATCTTCGGAAGGAAAAGCTTTGCCGGTTCCCTGATCGGCGGCATTCCCGAAACACAGGAAATGCTGGACTATTGTGCTGAACACAATATTGTAAGCGATATAGAACTGATAGCGATGAAAGATATTAATGAAGCGTATGAACGTATGCTGAAAGGGGATGTGAAGTACCGGTTTGTAATTGATATGGCAACTCTTTAGAGTCGTTAGTCAGGAGTTGGAGTTTTATTATTTAAAGCTGTCTTTAACCAGGGGGCTTTTTTAGTGTTGTAATGTCATGGAGGATTTCAGTATCATGTAAGTTGAAATACTCCTTCACCTGCTTAGTTATTCCTTCTCTTACTACCAACAATATTTTTTCCCTCTGCACCGACAATACTTCTTTCAATACATCACAAAACCCTTCGTCTTTTAATTCTAATGGTCCTATCTCATCAATTACCAACCACCCTTCATTATTAATGGCATTCCGAATGATTTGAATGGCTTTATCAAAACCGGCTTTGCTGAAAACAAAACGCCCGATAGCAAGAGCTTCTTCTCCTCCGGTCGCTTCCATCGGAAACTGTTCTTTTGTTTGAGCATTCATAAAAACCCTTTCCCCGTTTATCACAGGCGTGAGTATTCCATGCACATCCTTTCTTGTGGCCGACCAGTTGATGAGAGAAGTTGTCTTGCCCGACTGTATGGAAGCGCTGAGTATATAGATCATAGGTTCAGGGTTCTGCCTTATAAAAAGTATTGGCAAGGATTATTTTGCAGCAGAGAACAATTCTTCGCCAGCCTTTGCGGTCAGCAGCCAGTTGCCAGCTGCGGATCATCAGTCCCTGCGTGGAAGGCAACAAGTTTAATACCTGTTGTACCTGTTCCACTGATTGCTGCTTTTTTCTTTGCAGCCATTTATGCAGCAGTTGTTTCAGCACCGGGCTGATAAGGAAATACCAGGTGAGCACTATAATGACTGAACGGATCAGTATCCGCAATACCATCGCTGAAGGTAACAACGCCGGGCCCATCTTAAAAAATGACTGGATATATATTGCTATTAATCCTATCCAGATAATAAAAAGAACCAGGCGGAAAGTTTTTTTTCGTTTTCTTTTCGGAATATTTATTTCTGTATTGACTGATTCAACGCTGTACTTTTTTTGCAGGGGACTCATCAACTGAATGCGCTGTGGTAAAAAACCTGCCCAGGCTCCCACCAGCACCCCGGCAATAATATGGATCAGTGTATACCAGAGAATAATAAAGAAACTGTAATCCGTAAGTTGATCGCTGCCCGTAAGTCTTTTCATGAAACTATTCACGGCTGTCCAGAAATCATTACCATAAAGGATCGTAATGGAAAGGACCCGCTGAAAAGCTGACTCGACCATGGCCAGCAGGGCCAGTACCAGGCAGAACAACCGGAAGTACTTCCTGTTCCAGAAAAGCAGTTCGCCCATCAGTCCCTGGAAAAAAACAGCGATATAAGCCGGTGGCGGCGCCTGCGGGCTTAGCATCATTTTAAAGATGGCAACTATTAAAGTGGCTTTGATGATAGCTCCTTTTGCAGGGACATACCATGCAAG
>JBGPKR010000072.1:0-15866 GCA_041486045.1 Chitinophagaceae bacterium
ATTGCAGTATTATAATAATAGAGTGCACTATCCGTAATTTTCAGCATCGCATAGCTCTGCCCCAACGTGGCATAAACCCTGTTGGGATAGGTGTTACTTCCTGTTTGCTGTTGAAGTTTAAGTGATAAAAGACAATAGTCAGCCGATTTTCTGAATTGATTGAGGTTGTAATAAGCATTGGCCACGTTATGATACATGGCACTAAGCTTTTCTTTCCGGTTGGTTTTTTCTGTGATCACCAATGCCTGTAAAGTATAGTCAAGCTGTTTATCAAATTGACCCAGGTATTGATAAACAATCCCCGTATTGTTAAGCATATTGATAATTAAACCCGGATCGTTCAACTCCCGGGCTACATCCAGGGCACTATTGCTCTGTAGCATAGACAGGTTATAATCGCCCTTAGTAAATGAAACAACAGCGCTTTGTTCGTAATAATGATAGATCCCCATTTTAAAATGTAACCCGTCAGATAACTGTTTGGATCGTTCCAGATAATAAATGGAAGAGTCCTGGTTATTGGCTTCATAAGTGTCTGCGATCCTCAGCAATAACATGGCCCTAGCGGTATCCTCCTTTGCGGATGGAAGTAGTTTCAGTAAACTATCTCTCTTTTCAACCTGTGCCTGGGCAAATACAGTTGAAAGAAGAGATACAACTATATAAACAGTTTTTCTCATACATTAAATTAGTCTTTTACCCACATTTTACAAATAAACAGCAATGCCGTTCCATTGTCATCCCCTTTTTCCATGATTTTTCCTATATTACTGAATATCCTGTTTTTCAGGGATAGAATAGGCTTTCCCCTTTCCCCATTTTTGATAAAATTTTTTCCCATGAGACTTATTTTAATTTTTCTGCTGATTATTTCATCAATACTGTCGTTTGCCCAACCCGGTAAAAAGCCAGTTGCAAAAGAAAAAGCCCCTACTCAAAAAGAAATGGAAGACATGATGAAAGAGGCACAAAAAGCCATGGAGGAAATGAGCCCGGAAGACAAAAAAATGATGGACAGTATGGGCGTTAAAATGCCATCGTTAAAAAATATACCTAACGTAAGTGATAAACAATTGGCAGATGCATGGGAAGATGAAAACAGAATTGTGCCAATAAAAGATAATGCAAGAATTGTTGCTATATCAAAAACAGCTTTAACCGCTGCATCTGTAACACCTTACCTGCAATCGGTGTATGACCAACTGATAAAAAAACTGGAACCTGCGGTAGTACAAACCAGCGAAAAAATCTACACCTGGTTAAATGCAAAAAGCCCGGGTGCCACGGCTACGGGTAATGCCGGTGCAGGATTATGGATGATGGGAAATCCTGAACATGCTTTATACATCCTGAGCAAGGCATGTATGGATGGCCCTGCTGATGCTGACAACCTCAACAACTTTGCCGCCTGCTTAACTATGGCTGGTGCAGAACAATTGGCATTGCCCGTTTTATCTTACCTGAATAAACAATATCCGCAAAACAGCACCATCTTAAATAATATTGGTCAGGCCTGGTTTGGTTTGGGCGATATGGATAAGGCAACCAAATATCTTGACAGCACCTTAACATTATGCACATGGCATGCTCAGGCAAACCTGACAAAATCCCGAATTGAAGAAAGCAAAGGAAATACAGGGGAGGCTATTGCACTGGTAATAAAATCTATTCAAAAAAATTATAGCCGGGAAAAAGAAGACAGGTTGAGAAAACTGGGTTATAAGCTAAGCGGTAATGATTTTGATTGGATGTTTCCCCGCAAGCCCGACCCCCTGGGTTTGGAAGAATTTAGTCGCCCTGATTTCCCAACTTCTGTTATGGAAAGCATTTCCCTTAAACCGATCTGGGAAGAATTCAGAGATAAATGCACGAATGAAATTAATGTGTTGAAAACACAACTGAAACAGGCAGAAGAAACAATGCAAAAAGAAACCATGAGAAAAATGGAAGAGAATATAAGTTTCATTAATAATTCCATTAACCAGGGCGCTATTTCCGGAAATTTCAATGATCTTCCGCTATATGCGCCAAAAGCATCGCTTAAATTAAAAGAAATATCTGAAGGAAAAGATGGTTATTCATTTCAACTGCAAAAGTCGGGTACAAGTATGGCAGAGTACATGATCAGTTCCGGTCCTTTGGAGGTAGAATATAGGAAAACGATAGAAGAGATAACTGAAAAAGAACTGGAACAAACCGGTGAAGGGAAACCCAGCTTAAGTTTTTGTCCGCAAAAAAGAGATGTGGCTGATAAATTCTTATCCGCTTATAATATTAAATGGCAGGTACTGTGTAATGATTACTTAAAACTTACCCGGAACAGGCTAAATGAAGAGGCGTACTGGTATCAATATATACAATGGCCCGATCAGTATGAAGTTACAAAACTGAATATTAAGATAGGGTGGCTGGAGCTTCTGCGTGATGCAGGCTTTGAATCTGTCACCGAATACAAATGCGCCCCTCCCAAACCTCCAAAAAATTCCGGTAAACTTGTAAACTTCAACGACATCCATTGCGATTATCACAGTGAATTGAACCTGGGTTTTGGTTCTATTGAAAATCATTGCGATAGAATGGTCACTAAAATTGATATAAGTATAAAGGGTTTTGGACTAAAAGGAAAATTGAACCAGGATTTTGGCGACAACAGAAACACTTTTAGTGACCAGTTTGTTAATTGCACCATAGAATTAGGTTATAAAGAGGGAGTTGGATTTGGCAAAGGACCAATCAGGGCAGAAGCCAAAGCGGGCGCCTACGGATTTGTTGAAATTGACAGAACCGGCTTTACAGACGGAGGTATAAAAGTAACTGCCGATATTAAAGCGGGCACTAATATTATTAAATCACTGGATGGTACGGAAAGCTATATCGATAAGAACGGTGTCCCGATTCCAAATCTGAGCCAGGGGCCAATTAAAGATCTTTCCTTAACTGTTATAGGGGCAGAAGCCAAAATATCCATCATGAGTGGCTTTTCTGTAGAGGGTAAAGGCATTTTAAAAGGGATAAAAAAATGAAAAAATGAAAAATAAATTCATCATTATCACCCTGCTCCTGTCTTCAAGACTTTATTCCCAACCCATCCCACATCAATCCATTGAAGACAGTATGATCGGCTGGATGAAAGTGTACAACTTTAAAGGCGTTAAAGCGGGAACCAAAGTTGACGACAAAGAGTATTCTGCAAACCAGATCTCCCTTTGTGATTCTTTTGCCAACTGGATACAGGCCAGCTATATGCCAAAAGGGGGATTGGGTGATGTAAAAAAATCGGTAACGGAAAAATTAGGTTTGTATAATCAGCATACGGCCGGCAAACCGCAGAGTTATGGCGCTTATTCCAAAACCTATACTGAATTAAAATACAACAGCAGCCGGAAGATGGAACCATTCACCAACAGTCATGTATGGTGGGATATATCTGCGAACAAAATACCGGGAGATTGGCCTGTCCGGGATATTTGCACTCCTACCCAATATTATTTTACAATGCCCACAGCTGAAACGGAGGAAGACGACGATAAAATAAAAAAATTACTTGATGTAACTAAGAATGCAAACATTAAACCCTATATCAGCTTCTGGGTGAAAAACATGGGATTTGGCGGTGGAACGGAACAGGTTTTATTATGTAAGGACAATAAATCACCTTTTATAAAAATTACCAAAGGCGAATATTTGCAGGCATGGGAAACTGCTATACCCGCATTTTATGAAAGAGAAAAGAAAATAATTTCTGAAGCAGAACAAGGCGATCAAAAAAGAATAGCTGTTGCGGTAAAATATTTAGACGAGAAAATTGAAAAATACATCACTTGTTTAAAACAAAACAAAGAAAAATATAAGAACCGCCTTGGTGAATTGGCAATGACCAGTTCACAACCTTTAATTTCTGATCTGGGAAATGGAAGGGATGTGTTTAGCAATGGCTATTTAACAGACCCTGAATCAACTACAGAAAGACTACCGGTTTACAAAATTGACCCGGCAATGGCTGAGCTTTGCAAAAAGGATAAACCACAATGGATACTTATCAGCTGGGAGTATTACATCAATGACCCTACAGAAAAACAACAGCATGAAGCCATCATCAACAATTTTAATTTTGGATATGTCTATGATTTTTTCTTTGCCCCGGAGAAAGTAAAAGGCCAGCCTTATAAACCGCTTCGTTCCCCATCATTCAAAGAAGCTGTAGTTGCCACCGAAGCATCGGAAGCCAGTAAAAAAAATACAGCGGATAAAAACATTCATTTCTTTGAAGATTTTTCTACCACAGGTATTGGGAAAAAACCAATTGGCTGGCGAACCGAATTTGGTTTAAATGGAGGTGTTATTGAAAAACCGGATGGATTAGATGGCAACTGGGTTCTGATCACGGGCAACACATTAACCCCGAATCAACTGAAAAAACCATTGCCACAGAATTTTACACTGAGTTATGAATTAGTAGCCGCTCAGAATTTTACATGGGGTGCAAAGGGCTTATCTTTTCAATTATCAAAAGAAACTTCACCAGGAAATGCCGAATCATTTTTGAATCTGAAACTACGCCCCGGCTTTGATGGCAAGGATGGAGAAGCAACTCTTGAAACAAAATTCCCTTCCCCTCCGGGTTATTCAAACGACACCAAATGGTTTGTGGCCCCGGGCTTCTCCAACAACAAAAAAAATAATCATATTACAGTAACCATTAAAAAGATCGATGAAAAGTTGCAGGTATATATTGATAATACTAAAATCGCTGAATACGAAAAAGCAATTCCCCTGGCTCTTTTATTCAATGCCATGTCATTTTATAGCGGCAACTCAGGAGCAAATGACAAATTTTATATCAGCAATATAAAAATTACTAAAGACTAAAAGCATGAAAAAAATAATGCTCTTTTCGGTCTTCTGCACTTCTGTGGCAATATCCTTTGCTCAAAAAGAAACATACGACCTGGCAACTTATATACCTCCCGTGAACTGGAAAAAAGAAGTAACCGATTTTGCTGTTGGTTATAGCCGGGCAAATAATAAAGATACAAGCTGGTGCCGGATAACTGTTTATAAAAGTTTTGCAAGCAAAGGAAGTATTGACCTGGACTTTAACAGTGAATGGCAGATTTTGATAGCCAACCCTTATCAAACAACTTCTCCATCACAAATAAATAAAACGCAGGAAGCAGCAGGTTGGAAAATAAAAGCAGGAGCAGGTTCTTTTACTTTCAAAAATAAAAAAGCCCTTGCAATGATCACTGTTTTTTCCGGCTATAATACATGCTTTAGCATTCTGGCTACCTGCAACAATGAAAAATATATACAGGATATACAAAATTTTATTGCATCCGTTGAATTGAAGCAGCCTGAAAGCAGTAATGATGCTGTCGTTAATAATAACCAACTCAATAATTCGTATGTCATTGGATCCTGGGGCAAGTCAAACAGTGTGTCGCAGCTATACAACAGGTATGGCACTTACAGCTATAATAAACAACAATATACTTTTAATACAAACGGCACTTATATTTTTTTAGGCAAAAATTATAGTGAGAATTATTCCGAAACCATACTTATAAAAGAATCGGGCACTTACTCGGTTAATGGGGATAAGTTAACCGTTGTACCCAAAACAAGTGTTATAGAATCCTGGAGTAAAAAAAATGGCGCTGATAACTGGGGCCAGCTTAAATCAACCCAAAAGAGGGCATTGGAAAATGCAACTTACCAGGTAAAAATGGAAGGCAAAAATCTTATTTTAGGCATTTCAAAAGAAACCACCAGGGATGGCCGTTTCAGTAACGGGAATTATTATTCCTATGGACCTCCTGAAACTTTTACAGCTATTAAACTCCCTGATTAAAAAAACATTATTTATTAACCCATTTATAAAATACTTGTTTCAGTGGATAGAAATAAATATATATATATGAAAAAAATAATTTTCTGTTTTATTTTCTGTTCTTCAGCAACTTTAACATTGGCTCAAACTGAAACCTTTGACCTTGCCACTTACACTCCGCCCAAAGCCTGGAAAAAACAACCTGCTGAAACTGCCATTCAGTTTACAAAAGAAGATGCGGCAAAAAGAATTTATTGTATCATCACCTTATTTAAAGCGGTACCAGGTACAGCCAGTCCGAAAGAAAACTTTGACATGGCATGGACTTCCATAGTAAAAGAAATGGTAACTGTTTCCGCAGCACCTGAAATGCAACCGGCTGCCACAGAAAACGGATGGGAAACCCAAAGCGGATATGCTCCATTTGAAAAGGACGGTAGCAAAGGCATTGTGATCCTGGTAACATCAAGTGGGTTTGAAAAAATGATGAATCTCATCGTGATGACAAATACGGATGTTTATGAAAAGGAAATCACTGAATTTTTAGGATCATTCGATCTTAAAAAACCGGCAATAAATTCTGTAACAACCCTGCAATCAAAGACAACTGTCAAACCAGGTGGGTTTGCATTTACAACAACCAATTTTGATGATGGATGGACAAGCACAGTACAGGAAGACTGGGTGCAGGTAACAAAAGGAACTACCCGGGTACTGATCCATTACCCGAATAAAAAAGCCGATGCTTACAATTCTGTAGTGATGGATGGATTAAAAAATGCCTGGAACATACTGGTTGCCCCGAGGTACAGCTCTGCCAGCAATTTTGAATTTAAGCCAATAACGGGCTGGCAATCGATTGAATTTGCTGAAGCAGATATGGTAGAAAAATTAACCAGCAAATCTGTCCATGTCGTATTGTTTAAAATGAATTATTCAAATGGCAGTGGTAAATACCTCGAATTTATCACTACAAATAAAAGAGCATTTGAACAGGAATTTGGCGTCTATCATCAAACCTCTTCAGGTTGGGAGAATATGGAAAAGATGGCAACTTATAACAAATTTGCAGTAGCCGCCTCTGATTTGCAGGGTAAATGGACAAGCGATTTTTCAGGCGCTATTCAATATGTAAACGCCTATACCGGTTTCGATGCAGGAATGGATACACATGCCGCGGTTGAAAATTTTAATATAGGTTCCGGCAATAACTACAATTGGGATATAGGAGTTGCCAGCGGCCAGGTTGGAAATATTAAATTTCAAAGTAAAAAATCAAGTGGCAAATTTTCTATGATTGGCAACTGGCAGGTAAACTTTTCAGATATTGAAGGTAAGCCCAGAACTTACAATGTTTATTTCTCCTGTATAAAAGGTTTACGAATACTATGGCTTGACAACAGTGCTTTTGCCAGGGCTGAATAATACTATTTAATGGCATCATATCAATAATTTAACATGAAAAAATATTTGCTGATACTGATCCTCTCCTGCAGTTGCAGGGTGGTTTTTGCACAGGAAGTCATACACACATCAACTTTTGAGAGCCTGAGTGGCGAAAACACAAGACTGGATATTGATGTTTTGTACAATAATCCAAAGGCTGTAGTAGTGGCTATTCCGCTTGATGAAACAAAACACCTGCTTAAATACCCGATCGGCATCTGGAATAATGGTGTGAATTGCTATCTTTTCAATGAAGACAGAAGTCCCATGAAGGAGGGAATAAAATTCAAAGTGATCTATTTCCCAAAAACCGACTCAGCTCACTTTTTATTCCAGGCGGATATATACACATTAAAAGGTGATGTGCCCTACATTGATAAGCCTGTTTTGAATGGTAATCCCGGTGCTCAGATTCTGGCATCGATGTCGGAGAATCCATCCGGCGTTTACAACAGATCAGAAATTGGTTTTAAATATGATGAAAAAGAACAAAAATGGTATGTCTATAATCTGAACAATACACCGGTCCCAAAAGATCTTGGTATTTATATCATTGTTCAAAAACCAACATCCGTCATAACAAAAACGAAATTCCCTGTAAAAAAAGATTCACTTCCTCTTGTGATTAAACCAATCATAACGGATGGTACTCTTACCCCATTGATCACAAAAGATGTTGAATTTCCCAATTGGAATTTTGAACAGGGGCTCACCGGCTGGGCCAAAGAAGGTACCGCTTTTAATAATCAACCCACATATGGAGATAATGTTGCTACTACCCGTATACTTTCCCAGATGGAATTGAATAATGGCGGAATTGGAGGCGATTACTGGAAAGACCAGGGATATGATATCGGGCGGAATGGAAATAACTGGTTGGGCACTTATGAAAACAACCCTGTTAGTGGCGGCCACTTCTTTCAAACACAGGGCGATGGACCAACAGGGGCGCTTACCTCAGATGAATTTACAATTACCACAAACAATTGCTATTTCTTAATTGGTGGTGGTGCTGATGCACAAAACCTTTTTGTTGAATTGCAGATCAAACAGGCTGATGGCAGTTGGGTATCAGCAGTTAAAAAGACATCGTTCCGTAACAGCGAATTGATGTACCGTGAACGGATCGACATCACTGCTTACAAAGGCAAAACAGCAAGGATCAGGGTTGTTGATAACAGCAGCGTCAACTGGGGGCATATCAATGTAGATAATTTCCGTTTTACCAATGAAGTACTTGATAAAATTACATTACGGGACAATGCAACCGGCAGGAATTATGAAGTAGATGTAAATGCCCCTGTGTGGGGCATTGCCGACACGCATGCACATCCTGCACATGAAGAAGGATTCGGCAAACTACTTATTACCGGAAAAGCAACTACTCCATTGGCTGAAACTTACAGTAATGCTCTTTGTGAAAGAAATCATGGTGCCCTTGGAACCTTTATTGCTAGAAAACTATTTATCATAGGTGCTGATCCGCATGAAGCAAGGGGCTGGCCGGATTTTATTGACATACCCCGTTTCAATTCCAAAACACACCAGCAGCAGCATGTTGATTTTTTGAAACGTGCCTTTCAGGGTGGTATGCGTTTGTTCTGTGCGCTGGCAATAAATAATATGTATGTACCATCTTTATTGATGGGGCCCGGTAATGACGGTACCCCTTTTGATGATGAAACGGTGCTCATGAAGCAGATTGAAGAGATTAAACAAATGGTGGCTCAGAATGCCGAATGGATGGAAATTGCGCTAAGTCCCAAAGATGCCCGCAGAATTATTTTACAGGGGAAGATGGCAGTAGTGCTGGGGATTGAAGCAGATAACCTGGGTAATTTCAAAGCGGCTTCCTACAACTGGATTGATAAAAACGCAGGTGCACTCTGGAACAATCCATTAATAACATTAACCGATGCCAATGCCGATCAATTGCTGGAAGCTAAACTCACCGATTATCATTTTAAAGGCATCCGGCAGATCACTCCCATTCATTATATCTCGGGTTTGTTTGGTGGAGCAGCTTTATTCCGTGCTGAACTGGCAGTAATGCAGGCAGCGTTTAACAATGATGTGAAGGTGAAAGCCGGGGTGGATAAACGGATACCTTTTTCATTGTATGCCGATTTCACCATGCTCACTACATTCAGCAACCCGCCCATTGTAACAAAAGATGCATATGAAACCCTGATAAAAAGTTTTGGTGGCGGCCCCACCAATCTAAGCACCATCAATAATATTGGATTAACCAATATTGGCAACAAGCTGATACAAAAAATGATGGTGAAGGGTTTTATCATTGATGGTGAACATATGGGTTACGAAACAAAACAAAATGTATTTTCAGTTGCTGCCCTGAGAGGCTACCCTATCATTTCATCTCACACAGATCCTGCAGGTCTTAGCATGAACTGGATAGGCTCTCCCGTTGGATTTAAAGACAATGGCGGACCAAAAGATAACCAGGTTTTTAATCAACGGAATTTTGGAACAACCAATATCCGCAATCTTGCCAATGAATTTGAAATGGCTGATGAGCATTTTGCAAAAATCAGCAGCAGCGGCGGAACAGTTGGTGTATTCATGTTACCTTATTATAAAAACTCATATACCGGTTTTCTTGGTTCTGTACCCAATGATTGTGCGGGCAGTTCCAAAACATTTGCACAGATGTATTTGTACTGCGTCGATAAAATGAATTACAAAGCTGTAGCCCTTGCAACCGACAGGGGAATGACTGATTTCATTGGACCCAGGTTTGGGCCAAATTCTGCTTATGCATTGAAAGATGAAAAACTCATGAGCATGAAAATAATAACAAGAAAGGAACAACGCCTAGCTCAAAGAAATGGAGTACGGTATGATGTTCCCATGTCAAGCTACCACCCCGAATGGTATGAAAACCTTGAAATGAAAGGCGGGGTATTGAGCATCCTGGATGAGATCATTGTTACATACCTTGAAGAAGATGTTTGGAAGGTTTTAGCTGCTTTTGAAGCAGGTGTTGGAAAAAATAGTGCACCGCTCAGTCGTGAAGTGCTGCATGCGGGTCGTATCAAAAATTTTTATGATGGTCTTACAATTACAGAGCTTGATAACCCGATAGTCAAAAATGCAAACTACTTTGAACGGGCAGCCATGTTTTGTGTGAAAAATAATATAGAGGTAACAACATTACCCGGATATGAAGGATGGTTCCCATTTGATAAGGATTACATCATGACAGTTCACAATACAATCCTCCCTGTATGGCAATCATGGCAATCGAAATACGGCAACAACCAGCCTTTAAGAAGATTTAAGACCGGAAACCGCTATTGGGATTTTAATACAGATGGCATGGCTCATTATGGATTGATGCCCGATTTTCTGCAAGACCTGCGCAATATCGGTGTAACACCGGGTAACCTCACCACCCTGTTCAGAAGTGCAGAAGATTATATTCAGATGTGGGAGAAAACTGAAAAGGCATCGGGCACCAACCCAATAAGCCCAACTCAAAATTAACGGTAGAATATTTATTAAAACCGGCTTACATTCGCAGCGATGAAAGATTTTCGATCGCTGCGGATTGTTTTTATGGGCACGCCGGAATTTGCTGTAGCATCATTAGATGCATTGGTAATGGCAGGCTGCAATATTGTTGCTGTGGTTACTTCTCCTGACAAACCAGCCGGAAGAGGAATGCAGCTACAGCAAAGCGCTGTAAAAAAATATGCGGTTGAACATAAACTAAAAACCCTTCAGCCGGAAAAACTAAAGAGCCTTGAATTTTCAGATGAATTAAAATCCATGAAAGCTGATTTACAAATTGTAGTTGCTTTCCGAATGCTACCCGGAATGATATGGGATATGCCACCCATGGGCACTATCAATCTTCATGGAAGTTTATTACCGCAATACCGCGGCGCTGCTCCTATCAATTGGGCAATAATTAATGGAGAAAAAGAAACGGGTGTAACTACTTTCAGACTGAAGCATGAAATAGATACAGGCGATATTTTGTTACAGGAAATTATACCTATTGGTGAAAATGAAACAGCCGGTGAAGTGCATGATAAGATGAAAGAGATTGGAGCTAAACTTTTGCTGAAAACAATAAAAGGATTAGCTGACGGGACATTAAAGGAAACACCTCAATCGTCAGAAACTGACTCCCGACTCCCGACTCCCGACTCCCGACTCCTGAAGCATGCCCCAAAAATCCATACAGACCTGTGCAGGATCAACTGGAGCCAGCCTGTTGAAAATGTTTTCAACCTTGTTCGTGGCCTTAGCCCCTCTCCTGCGGCTTTTACCGTAATGAATGAAAAAATGCTGAAGATATATAAGGCAAAAAAAGAAATTGTTTTCCCATCACATACCGAAGGTGACTATGAAACTGACGGGAAAACCTTTTTAAAATTTGCATGTTCAGACGGCTACCTGCATTTGCTGGAAGTACAACTGGAAGGGAAGAAAAAAATATCAATTGAAGAATTTCTGCGTGGTTACAGGTTAACCAGCAACCAATAACCAGCAACCAACCCCTAGTAATTCACTTTTACAATAAATTTATCCTGCTCCAAAACCTGTAAGGCAGTGGCAGCAGCATTGCTGATACGGATATTTAATCCTTCATTTTGCCGGATACCGCTCATTTCTCCCAGTACTTTTGCATACACCACTTTGTTATTATCCGGGTTGATGACCTTAACAATCGTGCCGGGTTGCACTTTATCTATCAGCAGGTAAAATTTGGCGTCTGCCCAGCCACTGGTGGTTCTGAAAATACCTGATGTAACCGTTTCATCTTTCGAAACCGGGGTGATCTTTAGTTGTTTCTCAAAATCATTTTTGAAATAACCCTGTCCCTGTATGACTGGTTTTTCTTCTTCCTTAATAACCGGGGGTGGATCTCTTTTTTCTTCTTTCTTTTCCGCCTTTATTTCTGCTTCCGCCTCTTTTTTCTCGGCCTCTTTTACTTTCTTTGTGAGAACAGGTTCTTCAACTTTCACAACCGGTTCATCCTGCTTTGGTTTATTATTAATAGTTATGGATGGCATTTCTTTACTTATCAAAAATCCAACAATCAGTTTGGAGCCTTCTTTTACATTATCGCGGGAAAGATTATTCCACAGCTTTAGATCTGGTATTGAAACATTTCTGTTATTGGTACTGACAATTGCTAAATCCTCTTTATCCTTTACTTTGTAATAAACGGGTGTGCCACTGTTTCCATTTTGTATAAAATTGGTATCTGTTAAAGGGATACGTATCTTCTGATCTATGAAAAGACCTTTGGTCATATCCAGTTTATTGAAAGAAGCAATGGATCTGGGAGAAACATTATAAAGTCGTCCTACTGAATAAAAACTTTCTTTTGGCACAACTTTATGTTCCAGGTACAGGCCTTTATCACTGCTCTTTACCAGCAGGTCAGCTTTCTGTGCACACACAAAATGAGCTGCAAACACTAAAAATAAAAAGGAGAGAACAAGCTTCTTCATACCGACGATTTGGTCTGCAAAGATGTGGAATTTTTGCTTTTGTCAGCCGTTTATATGTCTTTTAATATCCTCAGCTCTTTGGGGTAATAGTTATTGATGCGGTTTGGCAAAGCATTTATCCAGCCAAGCGGATGCCCCCGGTATGTTACCAACTGCCAGCCTTTATTTCCGGGCTCTATGTTTATATCCTTACGTTGCAGGTACTGTATGGACTGTTTAAAATCCAATTCTGTTCTGTTAATTGAATCAGCCACCCGATTACTCATAGCCAGGGCATGGTCAGGCAGCAATTTATCCCTCAGTAATCCCCCAGTCAATATGCCGGAATAGATTACACGTAGCTGTTCTAACAAAAACCCGAAATCAGCTACATGATGTCCCGGCCATGCATAAACTGTATTTACATGTTTGACAAAACTCCTGTCTTCTTTTTTTATCCATTTTTCGATTATTTCTATTTCCTTTTTATTCGCCTGGTCCGGCCTGGTTTTTATTCTGTATGACGAATCCGTTTCGCCTTCTTTCTTTTGAAAACAGGCCAGGAAAAAACCTTCTCCCTTCACTTTATCGGGCCAGAAGCGATAACCTGCACTACCATTACCAGATATTGACCCCATGATACCCCACTCCTTTCTAAGTTCTAATTTCACATTTCTCATTTCAAATTTTTCAGTTATCCATTCAATTATCTCTTCATCCTCTTCCTTTGAATACGAACAGGTGGAATAGATCAGTATCCCGTCTTTTTTTAATGCCGGCCATACATTGGCCAGTATCCTTTGCTGCCGCTGTGAGCAAAGCTGAACATTATTCTCACTCCATTCATTTATGGCGTTGGCATCACGGCGGAATAAACTGCTGCCGCTACAAGGCGCATCCACCACGATCACATCAAAATAATTTTCAAGCCTGTAAAAGTCTTTCGGATCATTATTCGTTACCACTACATTCTCACAACCCCATTTGATGATATTTTCCTTCAGAATATTTGCCCTTGAACGAATGACCTCATTACTTACCAATAAACTATTTTTTGAGATCAAGGATTGAATATGTGTTGACTTTCCCCCGGGAGCTCCACAGAGGTCTAATACTTTTACCGGCTTTGACAGATCAACAGTTTGCTTTAATGCCTGCTCCAGGAACATACTGCTGGCTTCCTGCACATAATAACAACCGGCATGAAAAAGCGGATCGAAGGTGAAGGAAGGACGTGTATCCAAATAGTAGCCAAAGTCAGTCCAGGGGACTTTGGTTAATTCGTTAATTGGTTTATTGGTTAATTGGGTATTTGGCTTCGATGGGTTTATTCTGATTGAAGTAACCTGCTCAGCACTGGTATGCACTTTTTCAAAAGCTTCTTTCTCGAAACCCTTGATACCATTTAATGAATCTAATAATGCTTCAGGTAATTGCACTGTCCAAAGCTATAAACAAACTATCATCTTTTATCTATCATCTGCCATCTTCTAAAATGCTTTTTTGATAATAACATTCATCGCCTGCTGCACCTGTTGCGTATAAGCATCCATCGTTTTTGAAACGATCTCAATATTTTCCTGGGCCTCTTTCCAGTTTCTTTGTTCAATGGCTTCACGGATACCCGGCAATGTTTTTACCCCGTAGCCTGTATAATATCCCGGCGCATAAACCTGGTGCTTATACCATGACCTTCTCGGTAATCCTTTTTCATTGATCAGGCTTCTTTCTATTTTATATAAGATCTCATTCAACTCCTTTTGTCTGTCAGCAGGTAACTGGGTGGCGCTTCCATATTGTTTCTGAAGTTCTTCTGAATGGTTTTTCAATTGAACCATTGAATTTTCCAGGTTGCTGAAGTTAAGGTATGGTACAGTTTCCCTGATTTTTGGCGCCGCGTAAGTTTTAGTGGGGTCTTTTGCGAGATCATATAGTTTATCCTGGATCATTTTATTCTCCTGTTCTGTTTCGGTCCTTGTATTGTCAAGTAATGTTTTCAGTTCCGTAACATAGTCAGCAACTGTTTTATAAAAACTATTCACATCAAATGGCAATACATCGGCATTGGCCATTCTCATCATGGCCCGGCCGGCGGTTTTTGACAAAGCCACGCCATATTTAAATCCTGGATCTTTAAATTTTACAAAATGATCATAAGAGTCATAAATGGAATGATATTCTCCACCCTGTCCTTCTCCCCCAAAACCAAGATTCATGGATGCAATACCCAAAAACTGAAGAAAACCCGACCAATCGGAACCTGCTCCCAAAGCGCCGAGTTTAATATTTTTATTTCCCATCAATTTAGCCCTTGCTGTTTTATCGGAAGTTACAATCGCAGAAGCATATTTTCTTTCCTTGATGCTCACCCCGGTTTGCGGATCAATAACATCATTGGCTATTTCATTAAAAAAAGGTTCCAATGTATGTGATCCGGAAGCGCCGATAAAACCACGGGAGTTGCCATCGGTATTCAGATAAAAAACAGCTTTTTTTCTTAACTCTTCCTGGTGATCTTCTGACCACTCTGTTGAACCCAACAGGGCAGGCTCTTCCCCATCCCACGCACAATATACCAGTGTACGCTTCAATTTAAATCCCTTTTTTACCAATTCTCCAATGGCTCTTGCTTCTTCCAGCTCTGACACCATACCACTGATAGGATCAGCAGCCCCATTTACCCAACCATCATGATGGTTACCACGGATGATCCATTCATCCGGTAATTCAGAGCCGGGCAATTTGGCGATCACATCATACAATTGTTTTATATCCCAGTTGAATTGTAATTTCAAATGCACTTTGTCTTTGCCGGGACCCACATGATAAGTGATCGGCAATCCACCTCTCCAGGCTGCAGGCGCCACCTGTCCACCCAATGATTGCAATAAAGGCAATGCATCTTCATAAGAGATCGGCAATACCGGAATTTTCATGATAGTAACCGCGTCCTTAATCTCCAATCGTTTTGCTTCTTTTGTTGCTCCTACTCCCGGGGTCAATGGATCACCGGGATAAATGGGCATATCCATCACCGAACCACGTTGCACACCATCCTTCGGACGAAAAGGGCCCTGAGGATAAGTATCACCTGCAGTATAGCCGTCATCTTCCGGGTCAGA
>JBGPKR010000073.1:0-15788 GCA_041486045.1 Chitinophagaceae bacterium
ATCTTATCACTCACCATCAAACAACCAAAGGGAAGATAGCCACAGGTCAATCCCTTTGCCATGGCGATCATATCCGGAATGATACCATGGTTTTCAAAACCAAACCATTTGCCCGTTCTTCCAAAACCACTCATCACATCATCCATGATCAATAAGATTCCATGTTTGTTACATATTTCTCTTACTGCTTTTAAATAACCAACAGGGTATTTCAAACAACCTGAAGAACCTGATTCGCCTTCGAGTAAAATAGCAGCAATATTTCCCGGCCCTTCATAAGCGATCACTCTTTCTAAACTTGCTACTGACTCCTTCAGAAGATTTTCTTCACCATATTCCCAGCGGTATAAATAAGGTAAGTCGAAATGCACAAAGTTGGGCGACTGCTGTGCATCCATTGGCAAACGACGTGGATCGCCGCTGGCCGACATGGCGCCATACGATGCACCATGATAGGATTGATAACGGGTCAGTATTTTATGACGGCCCGTATATAATCTCGCCAGTTTGATTCCATTTTCAATAGATGTGGCACCGCACAATGTAAAGAATGCTTTGTTCAGATCACCCGGACAGATCTCCGCCAGTTTCTTTCCCAGTTCACCGCGGACCTTCGTCACGCAACTCGGCGTTACATAGGCCACTTCCTGCATTTGTTTCACCACCGCATCCGTTACCCGTTGGTTGCCATGACCGATATTCACATTCATCAGTCCTGATGAAAAATCAATATAGCGTTTGCCATCGTAGTCGTACAGGTACACACCCTCTGCATGTTTCACTGCAATCGGCACAATACCTTTTTGTTTGCTCCAGGAAAAGAGAGTATAATCAAGGTTATCTTGAATTATTTCCTGGGCTTCGGAGATTGTTTTTGTACTCATATAATAATTTTTGTAATTCTATTAACTCATTAAATTTTATTACTGTTTGCAAATCACATCTCGTAAGTCTAAATATTATTATAACCTTCGGGTGATTGGTATAATAGATTTAATGGTTTCTTTCTGAAATTTGGTAATATCAACGATATAGCTAATGCAGCCCAGAAGCCCGGGAAAAAAACATTTAATGGATTATAACTCCCCAATGCAGTCCTGTTTTCCGGATTAGAGTACAATACGACAAATAATGAAATAAGTGCAATAAGCGGGGTCCACAAAAAAAATTTACTGTAAATAATGGTCACTTCATCAATTAAAGCACCTACAAGGAGGAAAAGAGCGCAACCGGGAACAAGCAGAAGAATATATTTAATATCAGGAGGATAAGATGACACAACAAAGTCAAATCCGCTCATGGTAAAATTTTCCCACCTGACAAAAGGCACAAAAAAACTTGCCAGGAGAAGACCGGACAAAATAAGTGTTGAGGTTTTTCTTTCCATTTTTTTATGTTTTAATTTCACTATTAATATTGCAATACAATTTTTCTATCTACTCTGTTTTACTTTCGGCCAATAGATTCAACATCCAGATTCCTTAACTCATCCAATTCACCCCCGCCTCCGGATTCCACTTCGTTGTACTCTTCTTCAACTTCGTCCAGAATTCAATCGAACTTTTGCCGGTGATATCACCTACACCAAACTTACTTTCATTCCAGCCGCCGAAAGAGAAAGGTTCCCTGGGTACCGGTACCCCTACATTCACACCGATCATTCCGGCGCTGGCACGGTCAATGATATAACGGGCCATGCCGCCATTCTGGGTGAACACAGAAGCCGCATTGCCATAAGGGTTTGCATTTTCGATCGCCAAAGCTTCATCAACCGTGTTCGTACGCATAATAGAAATAACCGGCCCGAAAATTTCTTCGGTGGCCACACTCATATTGGGCTTCACATAATCAATTACTGTCGGGCCCACATAAGTGCCGTTTTCTTTCCCTTTCACTTTTGCATTGCGGCCATCCACTAAAATTTTGGCGCCATCTCTTTCTGCCTCGCCAATATATCTTTCAATTCGTTCCTTGCTTTCTTTGCTGATAACAGCGCCAAGATTTTCTCCGGGAATAATTTTTCTTGCTTCTTCACAGATCTTATCAACGATGCTGTCCACATTGCCAACACCGATCATGGCAGATGCAGCCATACAACGTTGTCCGGCGCAACCACTCATAGAAGCGGCTACATTCTGCGCCGTCATCCCGGGAATCGCATCCGGCAATACCATCAAATGATTTTTTGCCCCGCCTAAAGCCAATGCTCTTTTAAAAGTTTTGGTTGCTCTTTGATAAACTATTTTAGCAACTTTTGTAGAACCAACAAATGAAACGGCCTCAATGCCGGGATGGTCGCAAATAGCTTCCACAATTTCACTGTCGCCATTTACAATATTAAAAACACCATCGGGTAATCCGGCTTCTTTTAATAACTGAGCCAAACGGCCGCAACTCAAAGGAACTTTCTCTGATGGTTTCATGATCATACAATTACCTAAAGCGATGGCATTGGGTAATGTCCAGTTGGGAACCATGGAAGGAAAATTAAAAGGAACGATGCTCGCTACCACACCCAGGGCCACATGTTCTGTTCTGCATTCAACACCCCTGCTTACTTCCAGTATTTCGCCGGTAACCAATTGAGGCAATGAGCAGGCAAATTCAGTTAATTCGATACTTTTTTCAATCTCGGCGGTGGCTTCGCTGTATGTCTTGCCATTTTCTTCCTGCACTAATTCAGAAAGTTCTTTCAGATTTTTTTCCAGTAAATATTTATAACGGAAGAAAACCTGCACTCTTTCTTTGATCGGTGTCCTGCTCCAGGTTTTGAAAGCAGCTTTCGCAGCTTTTACGGCCATATCAAGGTCTTTGGCTGTTGACATGGGCACCGTTGACAATAAATTCCCATCAAGCGGGGAAATAACCTGTAATGTGCGGGCCGAACCTGCATCCACAAATTTTCCATTAATATAATTCTGAACAGGGGAGTATTTCATTCATTTGATTTTTAATATTCAGGGCTAAAGCCCAATAAAGAATTCTTTCGTTAACCCCGGCTTTAAAGCCGGGGTTACTGATCCGGGTTTCTGCAGGACTTTAGTCCTGAACAAATCAGTAACACCAACTATAAATATACTTAATTTGCCCATTATTGCAAGCTAAAGACTTACTATTCAATGACCCCCGAAAGACATAACAGGCTCATATCAGTATTAAACAAAAGACAGGGTGATATAACTATTGTGCTGGAAAATGTTTTTGATCCCCATAATATTTCCGCCGTGATGAGAACCTGCGATGCAGTGGGTGTGCAGGAGATCTATGTGTTGAATACCAGGATCCCTCCTCATAAAAAATGGGGAGCTAAAAGTTCATCCAGCGCTGCCAAATGGCTGACGATTCACCAGTTTGAAAATGCAGAAGAATGTTTCTCATCACTGAGAAAACGCTATTCAACCATTTTAACTACACATCTCAGCAGCGATGCCATAAGTTTACACAAAATTGATTTTACCAAAAACATTGCATTGGTATTTGGGAATGAACATAACGGCGTAAGCGAAGAGATTAGAACATTGGCTGATGGGAACTTTATCATTCCACAGGTTGGCATCATTCAATCGCTGAATATCAGTGTGGCCTGTGCAGTAACTTTATATGAGGCATGGCGCCAAAAGACTAATGCAGGACAATACAACCAGCGTAGTTTGGATGACGTCAAGTATAATGAATTACTGAAAGAATGGGGGGTTGAGGAAAATAATTAATAATTATTAATTAATAATTAATGCCAAGAACGTTTTTTATTATTTGCTTTTCATTGTTTTCATTTTTAGGATCAACCCAGGAGATAAAGAGTGTAAAGATTACGGACCTGGAGAAGTTGATCATGGAGAACAAACGACCGCTGATCATTGACTTCTGGGCTACCTGGTGTAAACCCTGTCTCGAAGAGATCCCCGTTTTAATACAGGAAGTGAAAAAGCAAAATGCTTCTGCAAAAATGCCTGTTGACAGTATTCGGCTGATTTTGGTGAGCCTTGATCTGCCGGAAGAGTTCCCGGCCGGGATTTCTTCCATTGTCAAAAAAAGAAAATTCAATACCACTGTCATGTGGCTGGATGAAACCAATGCCGATTATTTCTGCCCGAAAATTGATCCCAAATGGTCAGGCGCCATTCCGGCAACCCTGTTTATGAATAATCAAACAGGTTACCGGAAATTTTTCGAAGAGAAGCTTTCAAATGAGAAACTGAAAAAAGAGATCATGGCTATACTTGAAATTCATTAAGCAGTTTCTTTTGATTGCATTTCTTCTTTGGCTTTGGCAAGTATATAAAGGAAATAAATACCTGCGCCAAGGCTTACAAGGGCCAATAAAATACCAATAAAACTTCCGGTGGAAATAGCTTTGGCAAGGCAAAAGCCCACCAGGCCCATAAAGCCTAAAATGACAAGGCGGTTAAGGAATGTGCGGTAAGTCATAAGCCGGTTTTTGGGGTGAAAGAAACTGGTATCAAAACTCTGTGATGCAACCGGCATAACATTCCATAAGGATTTAATAAAAAATCCTGCCCGGTTATCAGCCCGGAACAGGATTGGAAACAATTTTTATAGTATTTCTCAGCTTCTTCTCTTGATAGTACAACCCACCGAACGGGTTTCTTTTTGGGAAACGTCCTTTCCGGTTATCATTTCTTCAATGGCTACCATGGCATGTTTGCGTGTAACCTGGTCGGGGCCGCTGGAATTGTCATCAATGGCTCCATGGTAAACTAATTTTCCATTTGCGTCAAAAAGAAAGCATTCCGGGGTACGGTTGGCGCCGAAAGCATCAGCCATGGCCGAGTTTTTGTCAACTACATAGTTGAAGTAATAGCCCTGTTCCCTGGCATATTCCTTCATATCGTCGTATGAATCACCATCATCACGGGTAGCTTCGTTTGAATTCAGCAAAACAACCCCAATATCATTACTGATGGCATATTTACAGACCTCCAGAGTTCTGGATTGGTATCTTTTTACCACCGGGCAGGTATTGCAGCTGAACATAACCAGCAGGCCGTTCTTTTTTTGCGCATCTTTAAATGATACTTCAGCACCACTGATATCTTTCATTTTTACTTCGGGGCTGGGGATCGGGGAGCCGATCGGAAGCGGGTCGCTAACAGGCCTTAGGGCCATTACAGCAATGGCGGCCAGGGGCAAAGCGGCAAACAATAATTTTTTCATAATGACTTTTATTTATTACCCAAATTTCGGCAATTATTCCAATTCATCGCTGCCTTCTGCGGGATTATCTTTCCGTTCGTCAGCTATTTTTTTCAGTGAGGTAATACTGACATTCAGCTCAAAACCAATTAATAGTATCATTGAATTGAAATAAATAAGTAACATTAATATCAAAACAGTACCGATGGAACCATATAATTGGTTATAATTTCCAAACCGGCTTACCCACCAGGAAAACCCTAATGTAAGCAGCAGCATCAGGGCGGTGGCGAGAATGGAGCCGGGGTTTATCAATCTCCATTTTTCATGAACAGCAGGAGCATGACGATAGATATATGAAATGCAGGCAAAAAAGAGAAAAAAGGTAATGATCCATCTTGTATTTACGATGACGCTTCTTACTCCATGACTCCTGATGCCTAACCATTTCAATACAACGCCCTGTCCCGCCAGCAGCAAAATGGAAACAAGCACCAGGACAAATAAGATCGTGGTGATCTTTAACGCAGCGCCTCTTTTCTGTAAGTCAGTTCTTTTCTTGAATCCAATATAATTTTTATCAAACGACCGCATGATACCCATAATAGCATTCGAGGAAAAAAACATGGATAAAACAAAACCGAGGGAAAGAAGGCCGTTGCGGGGATGATTGATAAAATCCTGTAAAAAACGAATTAATACGGAATTATCTTTTTCCCCGGGAACCACATCCCTTATCAGGCCATACATGCTGTTTTCAAACTCTTTTGAAATCGGGAAAAAAGGAATGAGTGTAAATAAAAAAATGATGGCAGGAGGAATAGCCATTACGAGGTTGAATGCGACTGAAGCGGCCCTTTCCCTGATGCCGACTGTTTTTACCTGGCCGATAAAAAAATTCACTACATCAAACAATGGGATGCCACGAAAACCCGGCATCGAAGTGGATTTGCTCTTCCTGACAAGGTAATTGGCCGGTGGCGAGGAAGAAATACTGTGTTTTATTTTGGTGAAAAGGGCCATTCTGTTATTTTGGATTAACCTTTTTTGCTGAATCCATTCGTCTTGTCAGTTCCTGCTGGTATTCCCTGGCATATTTCATGTGATCAGTGAGATTAGTAGTGAATACACTGCTGCCATCAAATTTGCTGCTGGCTACAAAATACAGGTAACCGGTCTTTGGTGCATCCAGCACAGCGTCAATTGTTTCAACTGCAGGGGTACATATAGGACCTGGGGGAAGACCAATGTTTAAATAGGTGTTATAAGGCGATACAGTTTTAAGGTGCACTCCTGTTACTCTTTTCAATGCGAAATCCTTCAAAGCAAATTTTATGGTCGGATCGGCCTGCAGTGGCATACCGACACGAATACGGTTCAGGTAAACACTGGCAATAACAGGTTTGTCTGTTTTTTTCAATGTTTCTTCTTCAACGATAGAAGCCAGTGTAATAACCCCGATGCGGGTAAGATGAAGGCTATCGGCTTTAACCAGTCTTTCTTTTGTCCAGAATTTTTTAAAAGCAGAGTAGCATTTCTCAAAGATCTTCTCAGGGCTGCTGTTCCAGTTCAGGGTGTAAGTAAAGGGCATCATAACGGCGGTCACGGTATTGGTATCAAGACCGTAGTCACTCAATGTGTCCATGTTGTTCAAAAAATTTATCATTTGCATAGAGTCGGATTCAAACTGGTTGCCGGCCTTTCGGGCAAAATCTTCTTTGGTTCTTATTTTGGTAATGACAAAATTCACTTGCGTCTGGTTGCCGGCCCTTAACATCCTTACCAGTTTAAAAAGGCTCATACCTTTTGTTATTTTATACCGGCCGGGCTTCACTGATTTGTAACGGAGAATTTTTGAGGCCAGGCTAAACCATGTGCTGCTGCTGATATATTTTTTGCTGAGAAGCTCCTGCTTTACATCAGCATAGGTTGAACCGGTTTTAATATATAAAAATTCGCCACCGGATACAGATGTGGCGGGACCAAAAAGTTTCCATCCTGTAAAACCGCCTGCCAGTAAAAGGAGAAGGAGAATCCCGGCGATAATTTTTTTCTTCATAGTTAATGCTCAAATTAAATAAAAAACCCCGACGATATAGCCGGGGATTCAAATATTGTTATAAGCTTTATTATTTTGGCGTGGTAGTGCCCGGCTGGGCTGGAGTAATTGGCAATGTATTGATAGGGGCCGTGGTATTTTGTGCAGGCACTGTTACATCTTTCGCCTTATTTTCTATAGAGCCGCCCCTGCCAGAAATGAAAAAAACGGAAACCAGGCACAAAGCCCCGATAACGCCGGCAAATATCCAGGTGCCTTTTTCCAGCACATCGGTTGTTTGTTTTACACCCATAAACTGGTTGCTGAAACCGGCAATATTCCCGGCCAGTCCGCCCCCTTTTGGATTTTGCACCAAAACGATTAAACCCAGAATCACGGAAGCCAGAACAATCAAAATGATAAATAAAATAGTCATGTTAAATCCTTTTCTTTAATTCCTCAATTTTCGCTGCAAAATAAACGCTTTTAGGGGGATCAAGCAAACTTAATTTGCTGAAGATCTCGATAGCTTTAGCAGCATTCCCCTGTTTTTCCCATACTTCAGCCATGGCTTCCGTTACCACTTCCCTGTCCTCCAGGGAATGTTCGGCCAATTGCTCCACTTTTTGTTCCGCTTTTGGTTCCACGGCAACTGTTATTGCTGATGCGGGTAATCGTTTCATTGTCCTGAGCCAATCAGTAAAGCTTTTCAGTTGCTGGCCGAATTTGTCTTTTGGTTTTTCTTCTTCTTTGAATTTTATACCCTGGGAAGCAAAGTAATCAACCGTATAGTATGGTTCAAAAACTAATTCAGTTTTTGCAATTTCATCCGGTTCTGTTAATGTTGGTATTTCTATTGCTGGTTCTTCTGATCTGGTACCGGGAATTTCAACTTCAGAAGACAGCTCTTCAGGGTCTTTACTTACCACAGCAACCACTTCCGGGATGATTATTTTATCAGCAATTGCAGGTTGAGCATTCGTAATGGTTGCATTCCCGGTTTCATTCAGCAGTTGTTCTACCCAAAGCGGGTTATGGAAAAAGAGAAATGTTTTTTGAAGCTGCTCATTGTATTGATCAGCATTTTCTGTTTGCAGTTTTTTTGTAAGCAACAATTGTGCAGCTCCGAAATAGGGGTTCCTGTCCGCGAACTGCTGCAACTCCTGCACACTGCATTGGTCAAGCGAATCCTTTTGCAAAAGCGATTTTACCAGCTGATTGATCTGCACATTCATGATGACAAGTTAAGGAGAATGCCTGATATACTTCTTCGTCCCGTTTCAAACGGGACTACGTTGTACAAAGTAAAATAGTATAAAAATTTGTAGTACGGCATAAACTTACCAATTGGAAAAAAGCTTGTTGAATATCTCATCGGTCAGGGTTCTGATCATCTCGTCCATCAGGGAAGCTTCAGCCTGTTGTAATGACTGGTTGCCTTTGAATTCGAAATTACGGCTAACATCATAGTCCTTTATCTCATCAGATTTTCGTTTATTCAGCGTAATATGCAAGCCAACCGTGAGCCTGTTATTGGCCACCTGCTGACCAGATATGGCTGAGGTACTGAAACTATAATCGGTAATATAACCGCTGATCTCCCAGTCTGCATTATCACTGTTGGTTTGTGAAAGCTTAGTCTGGCTGACAATTTTTTGCCTCAGTTTGTCGGTAAGCCGGGGACTTAGCTGCGTGTTGATATATCTTGCCCTATTGTCAATATTATTAACCTTTACTGTTTTTATTGTATCAGGGATTCCTGTTCTGTCCCTGAAACCATAGTGAACACGGCAACTGCTGAAGGAAGCACCAAGAAACAAGAAACAAAAAACAAAAAAAACTGCTACAAAGCTGAACAAACTTTTGGTTCCTGATTTTTGAATTTTGTCTTTTATTTTCAATTTATTCTTCAATATCGTATTCTTTTAATTTTCTGTACAGCGTTCTTTCGCTGATGCCAAGATCCAGCGCTGCATCTTTTCTTTTGCTACGGTGTTTTTTCAACGCTTTAATGATCAGTTCTTTTTCCTTATCCATGATATTCAGGCTTTCCTCCACTTCTACATGATCATGAATATCATTGTTCATGATGACAGGCTGGGATGATTGAATTCCTTGTTGTACAAGCATGGGCTGCATCATATCATTACTCTTCACCCGGTAGTTGTCGGATTCCTTCAGTTCATTGATGAAAGACTGGTTCTTTGCCAGCATTTCCGGGTTCTGCAATACTTCTAAAAACATTCTCTTCAATTCTGTTACATCCTTTTTCATATCAAAGAAAAGTTTGTAAAGAATTTCCCTTTCGTTGGAAAACTCATGCGTAGCAGCTCCGGTACTATGGGCCAGTACCGGCATCCTGTTGCTGGAATAGGGCTGCAGAAATTTGTTCAATTCTCTTGCTGTAATCTGTTTATCCTGTGAAAGAACTGAGATCTGTTCTGCAATATTCTTCAATTCCCGCACATTGCCCGGCCAGGGATAGTTTATTAACAGTTGTTTTGCTTCCTCATCCAGCTGCACGGGAGCCGCTTTATATTTATTGGCAAAATCGGCAGCAAATTTCCTGAACAATAAATGAATGTCTTCCGGTCTGTCGTGCAAGGCAGGCACCCGGATGGGAACTGTGCTTAACCGGTAATAAAGGTCTTCACGGAACTTTCCGGCCTGTACCAATTGCAGCAGATCTTTATTGCTGGCAGCAATTACCCTCACATCCGTTTTCTGCACTTTGGAAGAACCCACCCGGATGAATTCACCGGTCTCCAGAACCCTTAGCAATCTTGCCTGCGTGCCCAAAGGGAGTTCCCCGATCTCGTCTAAAAATATCGTTCCACCGTTTACTGTTTCAAAATATCCTTTACGGGCATCTGCTGCACCGGTGAAAGAACCTTTTTCATGCCCGAATAATTCAGAATCAATCGTTCCTTCCGGAATGGCGCCACAGTTTACTGCAATAAACGGGTTATGTTTTCTTGGGGAAAGGGAATGTATGATCTGGGAAAACACTTCTTTACCAACACCGCTTTCACCATTGATCAGGACGGTGAGATCGGTAGGGGCAACCTGCACGGCTACCTGCAATGCATAGTTAAGGGCAGGGGAGTTGCCAATGATGCCAAAACGGTTTTTTATACTTTGAATATCCATTTGTTTATTATTGAACCTGCCTGCCGGCAGACAGGTTATTAATTAATAATTTGCCCAAGTAATGTAGCCTGTGTGCAGTCCGTTACTTTCACTACAACATAGGCCCCTTTTATAAGTTCATAGTTTTCTTTCGGAAAAACAATTACCTTATTCTGACTGTTTCTTCCTTTCCATTCTTTATCATTTTTCCTGCTGTCGCCTTCGATCAGCACTTTAAATTTCTTCCCCATATCCTTCTGGTTGCTTTCCAGTGATAACCTGTTCTGCAATTCCACAATTTCTTTTAATCTCCTTTTTTTTATTTCTTCCGGAACATCGTCTTTATATCTTCTTTCTGCCAGTGTCCCAGGTCTTTCACTGTAGAAAAACATATAGCTGAAATCGTAACGGCTGTTTTCCATGATGCGGAGAGTGTCCTGATGGTCTTCCTCGGTCTCCGTGCAAAAACCAGTGATGACATCAGAAGAAATCCCGCAATCCGGGATGATCTCCCTTATCCTTTCCACTTTTCCCATATACCACTCCCGGGTATAAGTGCGATTCATCAGTTGCAATATCCTCGAAGAACCACTCTGAACCGGAAGGTGAATATAGTTGCAGATGTTATCATATTTCGCTATGGTATGCAAAACATCATCGGTAATATCTTTTGGATGCGAAGTGGAGAAACGAACTCTAAGCAAGGGAGAAATTTCTGCTACCATTGCCAGTAGTTTTGCAAAAGTGATAGGACTGTTTGACGACTCCTGACTCCCGACTCCCGACTCATGACTATCGTCTGTAAAATAATAACTATCCACATTCTGTCCCAGCAATGTTACTTCTTTGTATCCCTGTTCCAATAGATCTTTACATTCCCGGATGATACTTTCAGCATCACGGCTTCTTTCTCTTCCCCTTGTAAACGGAACAACACAGAACGAACACATATTGTTGCAACCCCGCATAATGCTGACAAATGCACTGACGCCATTGCTATCTAATCGTACCGGTGAAATATCGGAATAGGTTTCTTCACGGCTCAATAAAACATTTACGGCCTTTTGCCCACCCTCGGCTTCTTCTACCAGGCCGGGTAATGACCGGTAAGCATCCGGGCCAACCACCATATCAACCAGCTTTTCTTCTTCTAAAAATTTTGATTTTAACCGTTCAGCCATACAGCCCAGTACTCCCACCAGCATTCCCTTCTTTTCCCGTTTCAGTTTTTTGAATTCGGTAAGCCTTTTGCGAATGGTTTGCTCTGCTTTTTCCCGGATGGAACAGGTATTAATAAAGATCAGGTCGGCATCTTCCACATTCCGGGTAGCTCCAAAACCTTCCTTATTTAAAATGGAGGCTACAATTTCACTGTCGGCAAAGTTCATCTGGCAGCCATAGCTCTCTATATAGAACCTTTTTTTGTATTGGTTCGGGTCATTACCAAATGGAGCAAATGCCTCTCCCTGCCGGGCCTCATCCTGTACCTTATCTGACACATAGTCAAGCATTCAAAATAAATTTGAACCTGCCTACCGGCAGGCAGGCAGCAAATATACAGGAAAGCCTCCGGATTGCGACAGTATGTCAGCAAATCGGATGGTAATACAAACGATAGAAATAGCAGTTCACCCGGTTCTTTTCCAGCCTGTTAGCAAGGCACAAGTATCTTTGTCGTCTAATAAGCGATTTGAAAAAAATATCCTTACTTACTCTTATTCTTTTGCTTTGTTTCAGTGGCTTTTCGCAGGTCAGTGAACCGGGTATAATAACCGGGAATCTAATGGACGAAAGAAAAAAAGCCCTTGAAGGTGCAACTGTGGTACTGATGCCTCTAAAGGACAGCATGAACAGGCGGACAACACTTACAGATAAAGACGGCCTGTTTACTTTCAGCAATATTCCTTTTGGTTATTATCGACTCCGGCTTTCTTATACGGGTATGCAAAACCTTACTCTCGACAGCATTTATTTCCGAAAGGAACGTTTTGATTTTAACCTGAACGACCTGACCCTAAAACCAAAGGCGAACGAGCAACTGGATGAAGTAATTATTTACGTGGAGAAGCCTTTGATAGAATCAAAAGACGGCAATATCACTTTCAATGCAGGTGAATCAGCATTGTCTGCCGGCAGTAATGCCAGTGATCTGCTGAACAATGTTCCGCTCGTTTCCAAAGACCCGAATGGAAAAATCACCGTAAGGGGAAAAGAACCAAAGATCCTGATTGATGATAAACCGGTGGAATTAAATCTTCAGCAGTTGCAGGACCTGCTTGAATCATTGCCCGGTAGTTCTATTGAAAAAATAGAAGTGATGACTAATCCGCCGCCGCAATATGCCAATGAGCAGGGTGGTGTTATCAATATCGTTACAAAAAAAGGAAAGGTAGGGAGAAGCGGGCGCATCAATATTTCCGGGGGTACAAGGGGTGAAGTGAGTATGAATGGCAACTTCAGCTACCGCAAACAGGGCTTTTCACTAAACATCAATGCAGGTGCGGGCTATAACCGTCTGAAAGGAGACGGCTTTTCAGTAAGAAATAATTTTTACAGCGATTCTTCCAATTTCTTTAATACCAAAAATAATTACCTGAATAAAAACTGGAGACCCAACTTCCGGTTAAACATGGATTATGATATTGATAAAACCCGGTCTGTAAATTTTGTATTGCAATACAACCAGAATGATTACAATAATCATAGCATAACTGAATACAGCAATATCAATCGGTTTGGAGACATTTACAAACTGAGCGAAAGAAATATCCTGAATGAAGGCGACAATTACAGCCCTACTACCAATCTTACGTACACGAAAAAAGGAAAGATTCCGGGTGAATCATTTAAGATCATTACCGGGGCTAATTTTTCAATCAATAAATCGGACAGGGATTTTTTCCAACAGTATTTCAACCCTGACCACAGCCCCAATGGCATTGACTCCACCCAAAAGCAATTGACTGACAACAGCAGTAACGGATATAATGTCAGGGTAAATTATGACAGGCCGCTGGGCAATAAGAAAACATTTTTTTCTTTTGGCACATTTTTTAACCGGAGTAACAGCCATATCACTGTTGATGCCAGCTACCTGAAAAAACCGGAAGAAATTTTCCTGACATCCGATTTATTGAGCAATGATTTCCGTTTTCACCAAAGCATTGTCAACCTGAGGGCATCAGTGAAACAGCTGCTTGCTGAGAACTTTAGTATAACAGGTGGAATGTCTGCCGAAGAAACTTTTATTGAATTTGAATTATATAAAGACAACCGTCAGATAAAAAATAATTACTGGACTTTCTTACCTTTTGCCAATATCAACCGGAGCTGGAAGGATAAACTGAATCTTACCCTGGCTTACCGCCGCAGTATCCGAAGACCCGGTATTAATGAATTGAACCCGACGATCGACTTTGGCGACCCGTATAATGTCCGCTTCGGCAATGAAAAATTAGAAGCATCTACAGCACAAAATTTTGATTTTGTGCTGGGTCGGACCAAACAATTATATTATATCAATCTTGGATTGGGATATAATATTGTAGAAAATATCTTCAGCCAGGTAAGAACGTTGATACCAGGAGAAAAGACACAGATCACCTGGGAAAATATCAGCGGACGAAAAGAATATGAGATCAGTACCTGGGGTGGTCTGACCATTACTAAAAAATTAAAAACAAATCTCAGCGCCAGTTATACGTTTAATCAATATAGCGATTTTGATAAAACAGTGAACCGCTACCGGAATGGTGGTTCATTCACTTCCAATGTCAATTCAACTTTTACGCCGAAAGATATCTGGAACTTTACCGGTAGTTTTACTTTCAACCGATTTGCAAATCCACAAGGCTATGCAAGATGGAACTGGAGTATGAATATGGGCATACAAAGGAAGTTCTTTGATAAAAAACTGACCCTGACCTTTAATATTATTGATCCTTTCCTGCAGGAGAACAGGAACTATACACAGGGACCTAATTTTATCCTGGAAAGTTTTAATACTAACCGGACAAGAAATTTCAGGCTGAGCGTGGGGTATAATTTTACGAAGCTCGCAAAGAAGAAAGTGTTGTTACCAAAGAAATAAATTTCTGGGAGATTGTCATGCCGGGCCTGACCCGGCATCCTTCACTTATTTTATAAAGATCCCGGATCAAGTCCGGGATGACATTTCGTTCTGAGCGGAAGACCCCGATTCAAATCGGGGCTACCTACAGCTTGGGATCCGCCAACCGGCGGACTACCAGGTGAGCGGCAAAAGGGATTCGAACCCTCGGCCCTTAGCTTGGGAAGCTAATGCTCTACCAACTGAGCTACTGCCGCAATTAGAATCCTAATTTACGAAACTGATCTTGTAAGAGAAATTTTATTTGCCAGCCAACTATCTTTCACCGGAATTAACCATTTGCTTTCCAATTCTTCTTTAGTCAGCACCAGGTTATTAAAGTACAAAGTATCGTCATTGATAAATCCATTGTCAAAAGCATGCTGAAGGTGGGAGAGGGGAAGTAACTCAACTTTATCTTTTACGATGAATGCCAGGGTCGTTCTGTCAAACATATTCACTTTATACTTCTGCTCAATATCTTTTATCAGTCTTACAGAACTGTCTGTACTGCATCCGCCCACACCCGTTAAACTTTCATCAGCCATCAGGATAATGAACTGGCCAAAAAATAAATACCAGGCGCCTTTTACCGGGTCGCCATGACTTTGCCATTGCCGGGTAAACTCTTTCAGTATTTCTTCAATTGCCAATGCCTCATCAATATTGAAAAGCCGGTTACACTGATACACCCAAACCCTTGAGCCGGGATGGAAGTTATTATCAAGAAGATGTTTGTATTTCCAATTCATATGTCAAAGTTAATCTAAACTGGCAGCTATCAGTTCCGCCACATCCATCACTTTCACATTTTCTTCTTTTTCTGCCTGTTTCACTCCGTCTGTCAGCATCGTATTACAGAAAGGACATGCAGATGCAATAATATGTGCCCCTGTTCCTATCGCTTCGTCAGTTCTTTCAAAATTCACACGGGTAGTCCCTTTTTCTTCTTCCTTGAACATTTGGGCGCCGCCGGCGCCGCAACAGAGCCCGTTGCTCCGGCAGCGTTTCATTTCTACCAATTCTGCATCCAATGCTTCTAAAACTTTTCTTGGGGCTTCATATATATTATTGGAACGGCCGAGATAACAACTGTCGTGGTAAGTTATTTTTTTGCCTTTGAAGGATCCGCCTTCTTTCAGTTTTATTTTTCCTTCATCAATCAGTTGCTGTAAAAAGCTGGTATGATGGATGACTTCGTAATGGCCACCTAATTCCGGATATTCGTTTTTCAATGTATTAAAGCAATGCGGGCAGGCCGTTACGATTTTTTTAATAGCATAATTGTTCAGGATCTGAATATTCTGGTAAGCCATCATCTGGAACATGAATTCATTGCCCGCCCTTCTTACCGGGTCA
>JBGPKR010000074.1:0-15717 GCA_041486045.1 Chitinophagaceae bacterium
CAGTTGGAAGGAAGGGATCATGACTGGAAAGAACTGACCGGTAACCCGGTGATACGATACGACCAGTTGCCGCCGGACAATTATATCTTTAAAGCGAAGGCCATGAATGGAGATGCTGTATGGAGCAAAGAAACTGTTCTTTCCTTTAAAGTATTACCGCCTTTCTGGAGAACATGGTGGTTTATTTCATTGGCTATTCTTGCCACGGCCGGTATTTTGTTTGTCATTTATCGTTACCGTCTGCAAAAGGTCCTTGAAATGGAAAGGTTGCGGACAAGAATTGCCACTGACCTGCATGATGATATTGGCGCCACGTTAAGTTCCATCTCTATGTACAGCCAGGCAGTAAAAAACCAGTTGAAAGAAAAAAACCCACAGCTGGAAAATGTACTGGACAAAATGGGTGAAAACAGCCGTGATATGGTGAATAGTATGAGTGATATTGTGTGGGCCATTAACCCTGGAAATGATGAAGGTGATAAATTAATACAAAGAATGGAAAACCATGCAAGAGATATCTGTGCTGTCAAAGGCCTTCAGCTTCAGTTTGAGGCTGATAACAAAATAAGATCGCTGCGTCTTCCACTCGAACACCGGAAAAACATCTATCTTATTTTTAAAGAATCGCTAAATAATGCATTAAAGTATTCATTGGCAAAAAATATCATTGTTTCTGTCAGGAAGAATGGGAATGAAATAATATTAACTATACTGGACGACGGAAAGGGTTTTAATCCCGAAACGGTTAAAAAAGGGAATGGCCTGAAAAATTTATATACAAGAGCAACAGAGATAAATGGACAGATAAAAATTATTTCTGCCGGAAACAAAGGGACAACGATTGAGTTAACCTGTTCTGTTTAAAATTTAATCACCCTAATTGGGGAGCTGTCAGTTATTATTAATAGCAGACTTTTGATCAAGAATAGAAAAAATGAAAATTGCCATTTTTGAAGACAACGCTAAATTCAGGGAAAGCCTGGAGTGCATTATTGCAACAACTGATGATATGGAGCTCTGTGGTTCGTTTGAAGATACACATCGCCTGCAGCAACGTATACAAGCTCTGCAACCCGATGTGGTATTGATGGACATTAATATCCCCGGCAAAAATGGCATTGATGCAGTTCAGGAGATCAAAGAACATTTCCCCGCAGTGCAGGTATGTATGCAAACAGTTTTTGAAGATAACGACAAGGTTTTTGCTTCCCTTTGTGCCGGCGCATCCGGTTACATTTTAAAGAATACAGCTCCTGATAAAGTTTTGCAGGCCATTCGTGAAGTGGCAGGCGGCGGAGCCTTCTTTACACCAAGTATTGCAAAAAAAATATTAAATAACTTTCAGCAACAGCCTGAAAAAGCCGAATATATCCGGCTTACGGAGAAAGAAAAAGAAGTACTGAAGCATTTGGTGGATGGATTAAGCTACAAAATGATCGCCGATAAGGTATCTGTTAGTTTCCATACTATTCATTCTCATGTCAAAAATGTTTACGAAAAACTCCATGTAAACAGCAAAGGCGAAGCCGTTGCAAAAGCGATCAGGAATAAGTTAGTCTGAATTTTTCCTTTCCCTGTTCATACTTCTTTCCGGCATCACCCGAATTGGCGATTTGGTTCTACCATAATCTTTTTCATATTTGAGTTTCAATACACTGTTATGAAAAGGACTTGCCTGCTGATACTTTCAACCATAATTATTATTGATTCATTTTCGCAGAATGTGGGCATCGGTACCAGCACACCGTTGGCAAGATTGCATATTACAGATAGCAGTGTGCTAGCTTCCGCTACCGGAGTAGCGCTGATAACTCCCGGCAATCCCCCTGTTTCGGGTGCAGGAAGAAGGATGATGTGGTATGCAGATAAAGCCGCTTTCAGGGTAGGTTATGTGGACGCAACCCAATGGAATAAGGATAGTATTGGAATTTATTCCTTTGCTGCCGGGTATAATAGCAAAAGTAAAGGCGAGGGATCCATGGCATTAGGCTACAATACATCAGCCAGTGGATTCTATTCAATGGCCATGGGTTCCATTACATCAGCCAGCGGATACGCTTCAACAGCCTTGGGATTTTTAACATCGGCCAGCGGAAACTATTCAACAGCCATGGGCTACACTACATCGGCCAGCGGAAACGTTTCAACAGCTATTGGCTTTGAGAATAAATCCAAATCTTATGCAGGAACAGTCGTGGGTATATATAATGACAGCACAAACGCTGCAGACCCATTATCCATTAACTCCAACAATCGTATTTTTCAAATTGGTAATGGCACGGCCAATAATGCCCGCAGCAATGCGATGACTGTTTTACAAAATGGAAAAGTAGGCATCGGCACAACATCCCCAAATGCCTCAGCAACACTTGAAGTATCCTCTACCACAGGCGGATTTCTTTTTCCCCGCATGACCACTGCCCAGCGCAATGCCATTGCTTCTCCGGCTGCAGGATTGCAGATTTATAACTTAGATAATAACTGCCTGGAAATATGGAATACCCAGGGTTGGTTATCTCTATGTGCAGACAGAATACTTTTCAATGGACAATCAACTATTGGAGCTGGTATACCTGATAGATGGACGCAGAAATCCAGCTTTAGGGGAACGGCAAGATATGAAGCCACAGGATTTTCCATCGGCTCTAAAGTGTATATCGGGACAGGATATGATGGCGATTTAAAAAAAGATTTCTGGGAATATGACCCGGCCACCAATGCATGGACACAGAAAGCCGACTTTGGGGGAACGGCAAGAAGATATGCCACAGGTTTTTCCATCGGCTCCAAAGGGTATATCGGGACAGGATTTGATGGTATCGATTACAAAAAAGATTTCTGGGAATATGACCCCGGCAGCAATACATGGACACAGAAACCCGACTTCGGGGGAGTAGCAAGAAATGGTGCTGTAGGTTTTTCCATCGGCTCCAAAGGGTATATCGGGACAGGATATAATACCGTTTTCAATAAAGATTTCTGGGAATATGACCCTGGCAGCAATGCCTGGACACAGAAAGCCGACTTCGGGGGAACGGCAAGATATTATGCCGTAGGTTTTTCCATCGGCAGCAAAGGGTATATCGGGACAGGAAATGATGGCGCTTTCAAAAAAGATTTCTGGGAATATGACCCGGGCAGCAATGCCTGGACACAGAAAGCCGACTTCGGGGGAACGGCAAGATATTATGCTGTAGGTTTTTCCATCGGCTCCAAAGGGTATATCGGGACAGGATTAGATGGCTTTTACAAAAAAGATTTCTGGGAATACGATCCGGGCAGCAATGGCTGGACCCGGAAATCTGACTTCGGGGGATCGGCAAGCGCATCTGCCGTAGGTTTTTCCATCGGCAGCAAAGGGTATATCGGGATAGGAACGGATGGCTCTTTAAAAAATGATTTCTGGGAATATTTCCAGTAGGCAATGTTTACTACTTCGTTCCCGGCATAGGCGACAGGTTTAGACATGTTCGCATCTCTAAACAATAGATTTTCATGTTGCATAAGCTATGTAGTACACAGTAATTAATAGTTTTTATGAATGAAAAAATGAAATTATCCGCTGTAAGCATGGCTATCATTTTATGTATGTCCTGTACAAACAGTGATAGCGCCAAAGAAGATAATACGTTTATACAACAACCCGCAGCAAACAAAGAGATTTCTTCTGATACCAAAATAAAATTAGAAGTAAAAACCTATCAGAACGACAGCACCCTTAAAGGATGGGGATATGATATATATGCAGATGGCGCCTTGTACATTCATCAGCCACATATTCCCGCTGTTCCCGGCAACAAGGGGTTTCAGTCAGTACAGAAGGCTAAAACAGCCGGCAACTTTGCAGTTTATAAAATCAGGAATAATATAATGCCTCCTTCTGTTTCAGTGAAGGAACTTGATAGTTTGGGAGTGCTAAACTGAGAGCAGAAGTAAAAGCACCAAAATAAAATGAAAAAAATTGAATTTCTTTTGTACCGCTATAAACAATGGATTACAAAACAAACAGCTTATTTTATGAAGCAATATATTTTCGTTCCCGCCGCCTGTATTTTTTCTCTTTCTGCTGCTCCGCAACTCAGCATACAAAGCGGAGCCACCCTTTACCTGGGCGGTAATGCACAGATCGTGTTGCAGGATATCAACCTGGTCAATGATGGCAGCATTACGGTGGCTGCCAATGGCCGGTTTACTTTTAAGGGCAGCGCCAACAGTAGTATATCCGGCTCCCAGCAACCGGCTTTTAAAGAACTGGAAATAGCCAAGACAGGGAGTAATAAACTTATCCTGCAAAGAGCTATTGATGTGAATGGTAAAATTGTTTTTACTTCCGGTCTTATTGATTTAAACAATAACAATATCAACCTCGGTAATACTGCTTTCCTGGAAAATGAAAATGAGAACAGCCGGGTTACGGGCAGTAATGGTGGCCAACTGATCTATAGCACTACACTGAATGCCCCTGCATTGGCTAACCCGGCAAATCTCGGCGCTATCATCAGTTCATCACAGAATTTAGGCGCTGTTACTATCCGCCGGGGACAGCAGTCACAAGGCAATGGGTTCGGAGGCGGTAATTCCATTCTCCGGTATTATGATATCATCCCGGCAAACAATGGCTCTTTAAATGCAACGCTGCGGTTTATCTATCTTGATGCCGAGCTGAACGGGTTAACAGAATCATCTCTTGCACTATGGAGAAGTCCCAATAACAGCAGCTGGTCAAATCTTGGTTTCACTACAAGAGATGCTACGTTGAATTGGGTTGAAAAAAATAGTATCCCGGAATTGTATCGTTTCACTCTTTCCACTCCCGGGAATGCATTGCCTGTGCATTTTATTTTATTCAATGCCCAATGCCGGAACGGGCAAACGATACTGACATGGAAAACCGCACAGGAAACCAATTCGGCCCGGTTTGATATTGAAAGCAGTGTTGATGGTTTGAACTGGCAGGTGACCGGTTCCCTGCCGGCATCCGGCAACAGCACAACAGAAAAAACTTATTCCTTTATTATTACTGCTGCCAATGATCAGTTTTACCGTATTGCAGAAACAGGTATTGATGGCCGGAAAACATACAGCAGCATTCTGAAATCCTCCTGCGAAAAAAGAGATGAACTTACTGCATGGCCGAATCCTGTCCATGATGATCTGACTGTAAAAATAACTACCGCAACAACTTCCTTATCAGAGCTAAGATTATACGATACTAAAGGCTCACTGGTCATTATCAAACAAATGAATATTCTGGCCGGTCAAAACCTTGTGTATATCAACCTCAATTCTTATGCTGCAGGCATTTATTCGCTTCATGCCATATGGGGAAACGGCAAGACGAGGAATATCAGTATCATTAAACAATAGCAAACAACTATCCTGTTATTTTTTATTTGCTCAGGGGAAGGCTTTTCTGATTGTTCAGACAGGCCTTTAAAAATCTTTAAAAAAAGATGGTGGTCCGGCTAATGAAAAAGGATGATACCTTTTAGGAGAGAAAGTTGATTACCGGAAATACAATTTCGGTTTCTAAGTAATTATTGTCATACTTCTGTGATCCCATTCCGGATGGCATACAAAACAAGCCCTACACGGCTGTGCACCTTTAGCCTGGTAAATAAAGACTGACGATAGTCGTCCACCGTCCGGGCACTGAGGTTCATTTTTTCAGCAATATCCTTATAGGTTAATTCAGTGCAGGATAAGCGTAAAAAATCTTTTTCCCTTTCATTTAAAAGAACCGGTTTGATGTTTTCCTCCGTATCTGTATGAAGGCCGCTCACCAATTTGGCCGAAACATAGTCAGACAGGTATACATTTTTATTAATAACAGCATCCAGCGCCTTCTTTAATTCTTCCGCATCAGTATTTTTAAGCAGGTATCCTTTTGCGCCGAGGCGAAACATTTTAATGATCGTTTTTTCATCACTAAGCATGCTCAGCACCAGTACTTTTATATAAGGATAATTTTTGTGAAGCCATTGTGTGGTTTCATAACCATCCATCTCGGGCATGTTTACATCCAGCAGCACTATATCCGGCAGCAGGTTTTTCATTATTTTATTCCGCAGGTCCTTGCCATTGTCGGCTTCCAGCAATACGGTGTATCCATCAAAAGAGTTCACCAGCCTGGCCAGCGCATTTCTAAGCAGGGTGTGATCGTCTGCGATAGCAACCTGTATTTTCCGGGTCGGGTTTGTCATTTTAGTAAGGCTTGAGCTGAGGTATAATTTTTATGATAACCCTCGTGCCCTGGTTGATAACACTTGTTATTTTTATATCTGCACCAATTAATTTTGCCCTGTTAAACATGCTGGTCAATCCTACTCCTTTTGAGAATGATAATGGTGAACCCTTTCCGTCAGTGGCAAACCCCACTCCATTATCTTCCACTTCCATTACAAAGGTATTGTCCGAATCATAAGTAATCACAACATTTATAGTTGTGGCTTTGGAATGTTTCAGCACATTATTCAGTATTTCCTGGAATATCCTGAAAAGGAAGATCGCTTTTTCCTCCGGTAACCGGAATTCCGGTCCCGCAACAAAGAATTGAACATTCAACAGGCCGGCCTTTTTGATGGCGGCCAGTTCAAAACGGATCGAATCGGCCAGGCCAATTTCAGTGATCCTGTCAGGATGCAGGCTTTTGTTCAGATCAGAAAGATCTACAATGGCTTTATTTAAGACTTCCTGGGAATGCTTCACCAGTTCCTGTGCCTTATGATCTTTTTCGAGGGGCAGGGCAGAAAGAGAAAGTTTTACAACAGAAAGCATTTGCCCGATATTATCATGGAGTTCCTGCGCAATTGTTTTAAATGTATTCTCCTGGATCTCCAGTTGTGATCTTAGGACCTCTTTTTCATACCTGTCTTTCATCCTTACCACCTCCTGTTCCTGCTGCAGCTGCCTGCGTTTATGCAGTACCAGCATAGCGACGATAAAGCTTACCAGCAATAATCCCAATATGATGCCTATAATAGTGACTATGTATATTTCCTGGTTCGGGTACATAAAAAAGCGATCATAAATGAAGTGTATAAAAAGACATCCAGAATATTGACGATCTTGAAAAAATTCCTAATCAGGAATTTTGATATATCCATCCAATAGTGTATCAACCCGATCAGGGGAAAACTGCAGCAATAAAAGAATAAAAGTCCAAAGCAAACCCAGAATGACGGGTTATTCCATAATCTTACAGCTTTGGGCAAAATGAAAAGTTCCAAAAAATAATATATACAAAAAGAAACGATCAGCAGGCAGCCAAGAGAATATGTGATTGTCTGTACTGTTGTTATGTCCTGGACGAAAAAAGTATTAATAACAAAGACTACTGTATATAATAAGACGGTAATTCTGACAATTTTTTTAACCTTTTTATTCGTAATAATGAGACTTAGTAACCATAGATAAAACCAAAATTCGAAAACATTAAAAAAATTATATATCGCTACATTGTTTTTCCCTCTTGAGGCCATGTAGGATGTCAGGATCTCAATGACAAGTACTATAAATAAAAATGGTGGAAATAATTTCAGATACAAACCCCCTTTATTTGATTTAGAAAAAAGGGTTAAGCTTACCAAAAAGCATACCGCAATGACATATATGTATACAGGTAAAAAAGACATGTGGAGGGCAAAAGTGCTTAAATTTAATATTATAAAAAATAAAACCTCCAAAATCGGAGGTTTTATTTTTAGGAAACCGGTTTAATGGTTATGCAATGACCAGGCCCTCTTTCCCTTTATCAATAATAGTAACCCCAATTCCGTTATCGGCATCGCAAAATGGCGGACAAACAGTTGAATAATTGTAAGCCAAAATTGATGTGCCGTTTTCTGTATTGATATAAATATCCTTATTCATATTACCCTTCTCTGTTTCTTTTTGTTGGGTGGCAACAAGCACAATGGTTTGTCTGCCGGCATACAATGGTTGTGGTGCATAGTCCAGGTCATAGGCTCCGAAATACACCCGAATACCATCTGCTCCATGTTCTTTGGATTTGGCAAGAAACTCTTCTAGTTCTTCCAGGCTGTACCAGGCACTGAGTGAATCCTCTTTACCCAGTCTTTTTGAATTGTGCACCCATCTTTCCTGTTTGTAATTCTTAATTACAGAATCCACATGTTCTGTATTGACGTACTTTCCGACCCTTACTGATTTTTTTTGAATTGTGAGCATAGCTTTAGATTTTAGGTAGTGAATAATGAAGTTTGTCCAATAAAGCTAATGCCACCCTTTCAACCACGAAGTGAATAAGAAAATGTAAATCAATTAATTACAAATTAAGATTATTTGTAAAAGATAGATTGTCAGGAAAAACCGGGGAAATTGCTGGTAAAATACCGTAAGAATAGTATTTAAAAACGGGGGAAATAATAGTCCGGGGTACCGTAAAAAAATTGGCCTTACCCATAAAAATATCATCCATCAGCATCAACCTGCAAAATATATTGAACGACGAAAGAACGGGTATCCGTTTTAATAAGTTTCCTGGCTTAAGCAGTAAGTTGGGGTCTTCAGGTGAAAAGCAGCGGTAAAGCCATCCGCCTTATCAAAAATCTCCGGGATCCCTGTTTCAGGCAGTTGTATAAAGAAAGGAGTATGTATTTGAGTAAATAAGTTGCTTTCCTGATAATATTAAATCCTGAACATTACTTGATAAGCTGTTCGGGATTTTTTAATTTGTTTTCCTTTTGTTTCATGAAAGAAAAATTTTTCATATTTATCACCGGCAGTTTGTTACTCTCCGGGATAACGCTTGCACAAATTCCGGATATCCGTTTTGAGAAATACACGATGCAGGACGGTCTTACACAAAACAGTACCGGCACTTTGTTGAAGGATAACCGTGGTTTTCTGTGGATCGGCACCGGCTGGGGATTGAACCGTTATGATGGGAGGGTGATAAAACAGTATAATAAAATAGGCGAAAACTTTTTACCCGACCTGCATATTAATTCATTAGCGGAAGACGAAGCCGGAAATATCTGGATTGCCACCTCTAATGGATTGAGTTGCATGAACCCGTACACGGAAAAGTTCACTAATTATATAGAAGGAACCGGCCCCCAAACCATACCGCATAGTTTTTGTTATGTTGATGTTGACAAACAAAAGAATATCTGGGTAGCCGATAGTTATGGGATTTCCCTCTTTAATAAAGAAACAAAAACCTTTATAACATTCCCGGTAACTACGGCAGGTAAAGACACCCGGATAAACAGGTATATCGATCTTTTTTTTGAAGACAGCAAAGGCAGGTTTTGGCTGGGAACATCATACGGCATTAAATTATTTGACCGCTCCACAAAAACATATCAGTCCTATCATTTTGAAGATTTGGATGCAGAAAGTTTTGCAAAAAATGCGACACAGGGAATTTATGAAGACAAAGACGGCAATATATGGGTAGGTACGTGGAATGCAGGCCTTTTAAAGTTTAACCCGGATAAAAATATTTTTGAAAATTTCGTTCTTACCGGCAAGCCTTTTGGCTTTCTGAACAACGTTCATGATGTGAATGGTATTACCTTAAACAATCATTATTATTTATTGCTGGCAACCGGAACGGGACTTGTTTTAGCCGATCCTCAAAAGTTGAGACCCGGTGAGCTTCCTATTGAAAAAATAATAGAAGAACCGGGTGATGCCGATAAGCATTCATTAAACGGAAGATCAAATATCCTGAAAGACGATCACGGAAAATCAAATATCCTGAAAGACGGTCAGAATATCTATTGGATCTCGGGCCTGAAAGAACTTGTAAAAATTGATCTGAGCAGCCAGGTTGTTCAATGGAAATTATTGCCGGATAAGTCATTCAGCAATGCAACAATTTTTCATATAATCCCGGATATAAAAGAGCCACAACAAAAAGTTTTTCTAACCACAACAGCAGGCTGGTGGAAATATGATCTGGCCACCCAGGCATTCAGCAAACATATCCTCCCGGAAGGTTTTGAAGAATTGCTGGAAAATATCAATCGTTTTACTATTACTGAAAATGGGTATTGGTTTACATCGCAGTTGGGTGTTGGTTTTTATAATCCTGCTACCAACCTGGTAAAAGATATTTCATCCCTGGCAACTGAAAAAAAAGATAATAAAGTACGTACCGGCCTGATTTGTAAAGACAACCAGGAACGGATATGGTTTTCTGTTTACCGGAGTGGCATCCGTATCTATGACCCAAAAACAGAAAAGCTGATTTCTTTATTTGCCGATAGTACTAAACCTGATAATCTTTACGGCAAAAGTATTTTTGACATGAAACAGGCTGTTGACGGAAGTATTTTTTTAACCTCAGGCGAAAAAGTATATCATATCGATCCTGAAAATTTTTCTTTTACCATCACGGCTCCTGAAAAAATGACCCTGTCATCTGCTGAGAGAATTGGTCCCCGTAGAATTCTTTTCGATAAAAAAAACCGGGCGCTTTTATTAAGCCAGCAACGTATTTATATAATTCAAAATGGAAAATTACTCCAGCTATATCCCCGATCCGGGTTTGCTGATTTTATCATGGACAATTTTTTACAGGATGGGAATGGCGATTTTTGGGTAGACACTAACCTCGGCCTTTTCAAAACAGATACCGCATTTAAAGAATGGGTGAATATGAGTGATAAAATCTTTGCAGGAGCTGTTGATGGTATTTCAGAAATTTTCAGAACGAATAATGATGAGTTTATATTGGCCAGCGCCGGCAAGATCGGTGTCTTTTCTTTACATGAACTCAGCAAAAACAGCACAGCCCCGGTAGTTATTATCAACCGTTTAAAAACCGGTAATACAGAGCAATACCTCGTTTCGTTGGAACAAAAGTCCTGGAATGTTTCTTTTAAAGATGCCATCGAAATTGAAGTATCCGCTATTAATTTCTCCAATGAAAAAGGAAACAGGGTCTATTATCAATTGGAAGGAAGGGATCATGAATGGAAAGAACTGACCGGTAACCCGGTGATACGCTACGACCAGTTGCCGCCGGGTAATTATATATTCAAAGCGAAGGCTATGAACGGAGATGCTGTATGGAGCAAAGAAACTGTTCTTTCTTTTAAAGTATTACCGCCTTTCTGGAGAACATGGTGGTTCATCGGGATCGTCATCATTGCAATAGCTGCATCATTATATGCTGTCTATCGTTACAGGCTGACAAAAGCACTGGAGTTGGAAAAAATGCGGACAAGAATTGCCACAGACCTCCATGATGATATTGGCGCCACCCTCAGCAGTATTTCTTTTTACAGTGAAGCAGTAAAACAAAAAGCAAAAGAAAAGATCCCGGAAATAGCATCCATACTGGATAAAATGGGTGAAACCAGCCGTAGCATGGTCAGCAGCATGAGTGATATTGTATGGGCTATTAATCCCGGCAACGATGATATGGGCAAAATGCTGAACCGCATGCAGTCTCATGCCGTTGAATTATGCGTCATCAAAAATGTGGTATTGCTGGTGGATGCCGATGAAAAAGTCCGTCACCTGAAACCACAACTGGAGCAACGAAAGAATATTTACCTCATTTTTAAAGAAGCGCTTAACAATGCATTGAAATATTCCGGTTGTGCCAGGGTCTGGCTGACGTTAAAATATAATAATAATCTGTTTTCCATGCAGCTGAAAGATGATGGAAAAGGTTTTGATACCAACAAAGAATTTATGGGAAATGGACTAATGAATATGCAGCGGAGGGCTGCCGAAATTGACGGAGCATTCACTGTTGCTTCGGAAGTCAATAAAGGAACAACCATTACACTAACTGTAAGAATCACCTGAACTGGTGATATAGAAGCGGGAAAATTTTCATGTAACTTGAGGCACGGATAATGAGTACAACCCGGATCGCCATATTTGAAGATAATAATGACCTTCGGGATAGCCTTTCCCTTATTATAGAATCTATGCCTGAATTTGAACTGGTGGGAAGTTTTAATAATGCCCAGCGCCTGGTTCCCAAAATAGAACAAAGTAAACCGGATGTAGTGCTGATGGATATTAATATGCCCGGGATCTCAGGTATTGAAGCAGTGGATATTATCACCGATAAGTTTCCCGGGATAAAAGTGATGATGCAAACAGTATTTGATGAAGAGGATAAAGTGTTTGCTTCGCTTTGCGCCGGGGCATCTGGCTATATTTTAAAAAACACTCCACCCGAAAGAGTATTGCAGGCCATCCGTGAAGTAGCCGTTGGCGGAGTATCGTTCACCCCCAGCATTGCCCGGAAAATATTATCCAATTTTCAGCAACATACCGGCACCCCCGAATATATTAACCTCTCTGACCGGGAAAAAGAGATACTGCATTACTTAGTGGATGGTATGAGTTATAAAATGATCGCAGATAAAATTTTCCTCAGCTACGAAACGGTTCATTCTCATATCAAAAAGATCTATGAAAAGCTTCACGTCAATTCTAAAAGTGAAGCGGTAGCTAAAGCCATCAGGAATAAACTGGTGTAATGGACATTCCTTCTCCGGGGGAATAATTCACCAGTTTTGGTGAATTAAAAACTACTACTAAAACAAAACTTTGTGAATACAAAAACCAAGATTATGAAAGTTTTGTTCACCCTCCTTGTTGTATGCTGTATAAACAGCATGATATCGGCAACCATCCTTACCGTCAGCAATAACCCTACTTATCCCGCCCAGTACAGTACCGTTCAGTCTGCTATTGATGCTGCCTCGGTTGGGGATACTGTTTATATCTACCCGTCTAATTATAGTGAGAACTTATTTCTTTATAAGAGACTCGTTATTATAGGCGGCGGTATTGATCCCAGGCGCCCCAACCGGTTAACAACCTATATTGGCTCAGGGAACTTAAATATTCCAACTGCCGCCGGTTCGGGTTCTGTAATTATGGGGATCTATTTTGGGAATGCTCTTATTATTGGGGCAACCAGCCCTTGCGACAATACGGTTATCAGCGATTGCAGGTTTGCCGGCCTGAATGTACAGGGCAATAATACCTTGTTTGAAAATAATATTGTTAATAGTTACTCCACATTCAACGGAACCGGTCTTATTATTCAAAACAATTCTTTTCAGCAGGAAATATCTTTACAACCCGGAGCTATATTGATCCGTAATAATATATTTGCCAGTAATGATGCCAATAATAAAGCTATTGGAAATGGACCCTCATTAGGGCCCAGTGTACAAATACAAAATAATATTTTTTACAAAAATAACCCAACTAACTCCCTCGGTTCCACAAATAACTGTGAGTTTAAAAACAATATTTATTACCTGACAAGTGCTCCCGTTCCAACCAATGTCTATTCATCCGGAAATATCAATGCTGATCCCCTGTTTGTTGATTATCCTGCTGCCGGCGCTAACTTTGATTTTAATTATAACTACCATTTACAACCTGCTTCACCCGGTATTAATTACGGCACCGATGGTAAAGATGTTGGCATGTGGGGTGGTACTGTCCCGATTAATGCAGGCTTCGAACCACCGATCCCCAGGATATATGAGCTTACAGTAAACAATGCTTCGGTTCCTCCCGGGGGAACCATACAACTAACGATCAAGGCCACCAAAGCACAATAGTCACAGCTTTAAAAAGACTGTTTATGAAAAAAAGGTTGATGAGTGCCTTGATTGTGTTGTTTGCAATAACATCACTACCGGCACAACAAATTACCCGGGCTGAATATTTTTTCAATACTGACCCGGGACAAGGGTTAGCCTCAGTAATTCCGGTAACAGCAGCAGATTCTGTTATCATAACCAATACCATTTCTGTTCCTGCTAATTTACCCCCAGGTATAAATTTATTATTTGTGCGGGTAGGCAACAATGCTGTATGGTCATTACCCGAAGTAAATTTGATATGGGTAAGTACGGCTACAAAGAGAATAAACAGCCTGGAATATTTTTTCGATACTGATCCCGGTGTTGGGAATGGAACAAGAGCAAACTTTTCCCTTGCTGATAGCATTAACCTTGTACAAAATGTGATTGTTCCGGATTCATTACGAGGAGGATCACATATTTTATTTGTGAGGGTTCAGAATGAAGGGGGCAGCTGGAGTATGCCCGAAGCATATCATATTTCCGTTGAAAATGGTTTTCTGAACATCAGTGGGGCTGAGTATTTTTTTGATACTGACCCTGGAATTGGATTGGCCACTCCGCTAACCATTGCCACACCCGCAGATTCAGTAATACTTGTTCAAAACATAACCGTCCCTGCTCTTAGTACCGGAATACACAGTTTATTTGTACGGGTAAAAAACACAAAAGGAACCTGGAGTTTTCCGGAAGTAGATACTATCAACATTACATTACCTAATCCAACAATTACTTGTCCTGCTAACACAACAGCAAATGCAATTGCAGGTCAATGTACTGCTGTGGTTAATAATATTGATCCTGTTATCAATCCTCCGCAATCATACACTTATAGCTTAAGTGGTGCTACAACAGCAAGTGGAAATGGTTCAGCAAGCGGGCAAACATTTAATGCGGGTGTAACTACCGTTACATATACACTTGTTAGTTCACCAACCTGTTCCTTCACTGTAACTGTAAATGCGCTGCCGCCAAATATCAGCAGTCAACCAGCAAGCCAGACAGTTTGCACAGGCAGTAATGTAACATTTAGTGTAACGGCCTCGGGAACAGGATTAACTTATCAATGGCGAAAAAATACTGTAAATATTTCTGGCGCCACTTCATCTTCTTACACAATCACCGGTGCAACAACTGGCGATGCAGGGAATTATGATGTAATTGTAACCAGTTCCTGCAATGCAGGTGTAACATCAACCGCAGCAACGCTAACCGTAAACATTGGCGCTTCCATTACATCTCAACCGCAGAGCCAGGTAATTTGTGCAGGCAGCAATGTAACATTCAGTGTAACTGCAACCGGCACAGGTTTAACCTACCAATGGAGAAAAAACACGGTAAATATTCCGGGAGCAACTTCATTCTCTTACACGATCACAGGTGCAACAGCAAGCGATGCAGGAAGCTATGACGTAGTGGTAACCGGCACTTGCGGAACAGTTACATCAAATACAGCAGGTTTAACCGTGAATCCAATAACAGCAATTACAATTCAACCCGCTTCACAAACAGTTTGTGCCGGGACTAATGTTACTTTCTCTGTAACTGCCAGCGGAACATCTGTTACTTACCAATGGAGAAAAAACACGGTAAATATTCCTGGGGCCACTTCATCCTCTTACACGATCACAGGTGCAACAGCAAGCGATGCAGGAAGCTATGATGTAGTGGTAACCGGCACTTGCGGAACAGTTACATCAAACGCAGCAGGTTTAACGGTGAATCCAATAACAGCAATTGCAACTCAACCCACTTCACAAACTGTTTGTACAGGAGCTAATGTTACTTTCTCTGTAACTGCCAGCGGAACATCTGTTACTTACCAATGGAGAAAAAACACGGTAAATATTCCGGGGGCAACTTCATCTTTATACACGATCACAGGTGCAGCGGCAGGTGATGCGGGAAGCTATGATGTAGTGGTAACAGGTACTTGCGGAACAGTTACATCAAACGCAGCAGTTTTAACCGTGAATCCAATAACAGTAATTACAACTCAACCCACTTCACAAACAGTTTGTGCCGGAACTAATGTTACATTCTCTGAAACTGCCAGCGGAACATCTGTTACTTAACAATGGAGAAAAAACACGGTAAATATTCCCGGGGCCACTTC
>JBGPKR010000075.1:0-15628 GCA_041486045.1 Chitinophagaceae bacterium
AACAAAGCACCAGCATCAACGGGTCTGGTTAGTATTTTTCCGACCTCCATGCACAAGTAAATTACCGTTGCTCAGAAAAAGACCGTTTATACCTGAGTGGCTATTTCGGCAGGGATGTGTTTGATTTCAACAATTCAAAACGTTCTTTTAAAACCAATATTCCCTGGGGCAATTCAACCGCCACCCTGCGCTGGAACCATGTCTTTAACCGAAGGTTATTCTCCAATACTACTTTGCTGTTCAATGACTATAAGTTTAAATTTTCTGCCGAACAGGAAAATTTTGAGATCGGTCTTTCTTCCGGGATAAGAGACGGAAGTATTAAAACAGACTTTGATTATTACCCCCTGCCCAATCATAAATTGAAATTTGGCGGGCTGTTTACTTATCACAAGTTTATTCCCAACGTGGTCACCGGCAGACAGGACTCCATCATCTTTAAACCCAACAACGAAGGAACCAAGTATGCTGCTGAAACAGCTATCTATTTACAGGATGACTGGGAGATAGGAGAGAAGTGGAAAATAAATTATGGCCTGCGCTGGAGTAGCTTTACACAGATCGGGCCCTATAAAAAATTTATCCGGGATGCAAACGGTAATAAATTAGACAGTACCATTTACAAAGACTTTGAACCGGTGAAAACCTATGGCGGGCTGGAACCACGCATCACCGTCCGTTATGCCATCAATGATGAAACTTCTGTAAAGGCAGCTGTAACAAGAAACCTGCAATACATTCATCTCGTCAGTAATTCCGGGAACACTTTGCCAACAGACCTGTGGGTGCCCAGCACATATATTGTTAAGCCACAGATAAGCTGGCTGTATGCAGCAGGGTTGTTTAAAAATTTTGCAGATAACAAATATGAAACGTCCCTGGAGTTATATTATAAGGATATGCGGAACCAGGTGGAATACCAGGAAGGCTACACACCATCCCTGAATGACCCGGAGAATGAATTTGTATTTGGCAAGGGCTGGAGCTATGGCGCAGAATTTTTTGTAAATAAAACAAAAGGGAGATTTACCGGTTGGGTGGGCTATACCTTGTCATGGACATGGAGAAAATTTACACAACTGAATGACGGAGAGAAATATCCTGCAAAGTATGACCGCCGCCATGATCTTTCTGTTGTGGCTAATTATGAAAAAAATAAGAAGTGGAAGTTCGGCGCTGTATTTGTTTACGGTACCGGCAATGCCATTACATTACCCGAACGGTTTTATATTATCAATGGAGTGCTGACACAGGAATACAGCAAACTGAACCAGTATCGGATGAAATCCTACCACCGCATTGATCTTTCTGCCACACTTACTCCTGCACAGAAAAAGAAACATAAACTAAGCAGCTACTGGATCTTTAGTATTTACAATTTGTACAGCCGCCTCAATCCTTACTTCATATATTTTGACCAGACCGGCAGTCCTTACAACGGCACATTGAAAGTAGAGGCAAGACAGGTTTCATTGTTCCCCATTTTACCAGCAGTTACATGGAATTTCAAATTTTAGTATTCACCCTCCATAGCTTTAGCGACGGAGGGCCGGCGGTGACGTGGAATTTTAAGTTTTGAGTGAAAAAAAGAATTAATCACTGCATTCCATGTCATTAATAGCGAGACTGCGAGACATCTGCAAAAATTGTCATGACATTGTCCGCTAAAGCTGAATTTTAAGTTTTAAATGATAACTCCAATTAATACACTATCATCAATATGATTAGAATCATGTTTGGCTTTGATTTAATGTTATAACATTGCTTGTTATAACATTAAAATATGTTTTATAAAAAAACAATTATTGTACTACTTCTTTTTGTTTCCTTTACAGCGATATCACAGCCTAAAAAATTCCCTTCTCCTCTATCTGCCGATACAATTAAGAATCCATTAAAGGGAAATACAGCAGCTACATTGGAGGGAAAAAAAATCTATATCTCTTTTTGCGTTACTTGTCATGGAACAAAAGGTAAAGGAGATGGTATTGCAGCCCCGGGCTTGCCAAAACGACCCGCAGACCATACTTCAGACTTTGTTCAAAAGCAAACGGACGGTGCTATTTTCTGGATTATTACGCAAGGGAATAATCCTATGCCTACTTATAAAACTACGTTAACCGTTACTCAAAGGTGGCAGGTCGTGAATTATATAAGAACATTAGCAAAACCTCCAAAATAATAAACTTATGAAAAAAATATATTTTTTCTTACCGCTGCTACTTTGTGGTAGTATGCTGAATGCGCAGGTTATTAATGAGGAAGATTCAGTAAAAAAGGAAAACGAGTCATTAAAGGATGGACAAAATAAATTCGCCATTTTCGGAAACGCCGAAATGACCTTTTTTTCAGATAAGAACACTGTACAATTCGGTGAAGTGAATTTTAAACCCATCTTCTTATGGAGAATATCAGACAAACTTTTTGTTGAAGCAGAACCTGAATTTGAAACTGGGGGCGGATCCCTGGATATCGGACTGGAGTATGCCAATATGTGTTATTTCGCCAGTCCTAATCTTATTCTTTATGCCGGTCGTTTTTTACCCAAGTTTGGTGCATACCGTGGCAGAATGGGTGAAGCTTTTGTCAACCGGTTTCCAACTGATCCCGTTGGTTTCGGGGATGGGGGCATTGGTGCTATGAATGAAGTAGGTATAGGTGCCCAGGGTTCTTTTCAGGCCGGTGATTCAAAATTCAATTATAATTTTTATATATCAAATGGTCCAATACTTCTAACTGACCCGGAGTCAGCCGGGCAATTTGAGTACGAAGGATATGTCGGAAATAATAAAGGTAAAGCAGTTGGAGGGCGGATTGGGTTTCTGCCATTTTCCAACTCATGTTTGGAAATTGGCTTATCCTTTCAAACCAAGAAGAAAACAGGTGAAACAGGCTCACCTTATGAGAATGTGAATTTGAACATGCAGGCAGTTGATTTAAATTATTATAGTCATATTGTTGGATTGAAAAGTGATATCAGATTAATTGCTGAGTGGAAACACCAGAAAGTAGGTAATGCAACTTATTTTGATGGTGGTGGTAATCCTTATACATTCAACAACACACCCTCTGCCTATTATATTGCCGGAACCATCCGGCCTGTTCATGTAAATAATGACTTTATACATAACCTAGAACTTGCTGCCCGTTATTCCGAATTCAAAAGACCGATACTTGCCCCCTGGGGGGGAGATGATACTCATCAGTTTGCTGTTTCACTTGATTATTGGTTAAAATGGAACAGCTTGATCAAATTAACTTACCAAACCGAGAAAGACGAACCTAAAGCATTTTTTGGACAGGTTGTTTTTGGCTTTTAATCTTTAAACTATTTAAAATGAAAAAGTATTTAATCGTATTATATGCCTTTGTACTTATCCTTTTTGTAAACATAATTGTGATGAGTAGCTGTACCGTTTCTCAAAAAGTACAGAACAAAACCGGAACTCAGTTGTGGGGAGAAAATTGTGGCCGCTGCCATAATGCCCCCGGGCCCGGAGAATTTAGTGCAGCCAATTGGGATATTATTGGCAGGCATATGAGAATAAGAGCACAAATCACAGAAACCGAAGAACAAAAGATCATAGAGTATCTTAAAAATTCTGTGAAATGATTTTATGCCCATGCCGTATTTCCTTTCTTTATTTATATTGACCAGACACCAGCGCTGACAAGAATTTTAGATAATAGGTGATTTCGGTAATTATTTCCAGATTCTAAAGTTTATCCTGAATTTCTTTTCGATCAGCAGCTTTTTCCAGTCAATAAAAAGGAAAAGACAGATAAGTATCAATCCCAGCGCTATTCCCGCCAGGCTCTTAAAACTCAGCAAGCCATGGCCGATAGTTTTCATATTGCTCACCACATAACTGCCGGTGTATACCATAGTTGCATCGCTGATGAATTTGCCAACGAAGAAGGCAGGAATAATGTGCAGTGGCCTGATGCGTGCAATGCCTGCTGCTGTAAACAGGGAAACAGAAGGTAAAGGCATTAACGTATAGAGGAATACAAAAAGATGTATCCGCCAGCCGTTACCGGACAGTTTGCCGCCGATGAATTGCAGGTCAATGCTCTTTTGAGGTTTGATAAGTCGTTCTGATAGCAGGTGAATATAAGAGGCATAAATATATCTCCCGATGGCAGAACCGGTGACACCTACTATCAGCACCCACCAAATATCAAGATGAAAACTTGCCTGGCAGAGCAACATTACCGTCCAGGCCGGGGGCCCTACCAGGGGTATCACATCCACCAGCAGTGAAGCAACAAATACTAAAAAATAATAGAAAGGGATCACCATCAATATTATATGGAAATATAAGTTTTCTTCCTGATGATTGTCAGTGCCCGGGGATATTTCTGTCAGGCAGTAAATTAACTTTCGTTCAGCGCCGGTTTTGTCCTGATGGCTTCTTTGGAGAAAAACCGGTAAGCACCGACGACAAAAAAAGCCTGTTTTCACAGGCTCAATGTAAATTGTAAATTGACTTACGAATTAAATATTGTTAACCCTGCTAAATTAGTTTCTGCAGACTACAATTAACCACTGAATGGCAGGTATGGCATAACTGATTTTGAAGTTCCGGTAATACTATCTAGATTACTCATTGTGTTTATACTTAGTTTAGTAAAGCAGGGGTTCAGAAAGGTAAATAACCAGGCCTTATCCGAAGCCGGTTTTAAAATTACCTGCGATAAAACATTACCCGGATGTAATTTGGCATATATCCATAAAGAGTTTAGTTTTATACTTCTTTCCATCCCCTATTTATCTGCATCAAATCCATTCCTATTTATTTATTCCCCAAACTATTAAATCATTCAAATGAAAAAGTATTATTTCAACGACGGAACAGCTCAACAGGGGCCTTTCACCCTTGAAGAATTACAGGCAAAAAATATTACAGCCGAAACACCCGTTTGGTATGATGGTTTGCCCGATTGGACCACCGCCGGGCAAGTGGAGGAATTGAAAGATATTCTTGTTCATACCCCTCCGCCATTTCATACCATTACTCCTTCAGCGGCTGAACAAGTAAAACCGTCAACACCTGTTACTCCTGTTACTGTTACCGAAACAGCAGCCCCGGCTGCTACTGTTACAGCAGCTGCAGCACCTGCTAAACCTGCTAAATCTGCAAAAAAGAGTACAGCATGGCTGTCATATGTACTTTTTTTGCTGGTATTGGGAGCTGTTGGGTATTTTGTTTACCAGGATATGGAGAAGAATAAAGAAAATAAGAACATTTCGACGGTAATGACCCCCGCAACAGATAGCGCTGCCAATACAACAATGCAGCAACCTGCGACAGAACAATCAACATCAACAGTACCTTCAGCAGACGATACAGCAAAGACAGAAACAACAACTACGGCGACTACTGAGCCGGCAACAACAACTCCCGCTACGACTACGACAACTACTGTTATACCAACCACTACACAACCAGCAACTGTTACAACAACAAAGACAACGGCACAGCCTGTAGCAACAAAACCAACAGCTGCTGAAATCAAAGCCAAACAGATAGAAGCACAGAAATTAGCACAAAAAAAAGCTGAAGAGGAAAAGAAAAAACTCCAGGCTGCACAGGCCGCCGCTGCCGCAAAAGAAAAGGAGTACAGGAATAACTGGCCCAGGTACATAACATTTGGGAAGCTTGACTATAATACAAATGGGGATGGAATAGACGCATTTAACGTCCCTGTTTTCAATAGCACCAATGCTATGCTCGACAAAGTGACTATAAGGGTTGATTACATGAAAAAGGATAAAAAGGTTGTTAAAAGTGAAACCATATTTATCTATAATATACCTCCCGCCTCCGGGTTGAATGGGAAAGCTCCCGAGAGTAAAAAAGGGAATAATATAAAGCTGTTTATTACCGGCATTACCAGCAGGAAACTGCATTTTTGCTACCCGTCTAATAATGGTAATCCAACTGACCCGTATCTCTGTAATTGATTATAGAAATGACCACATGCTTTACACCCCGGTTTGCAGGATGCTGACCGGGGTGTTTAATTTCATCCCCGGTGTTTGAAAGAAATATTTTAAATTGAGTAATATTTTACGCTGATGATAACCCCAAACACATGAAAATCTGGACAAAACTTGTAGTGCTGGTTGCCGCTCTCTTATTCAGCATCCAGGGATTTTCCCTTACGATCTATGAGATCAGTTATGAGTTTAAGAACCTGACGGACTTTCCGAAATATACGGCCATGCTGGTGAGATATGGCAACGGCACGGGTTTTATGCGTGTACGTTATTCTAATAAAACCCACAGTGAAACTTATGTGGTGGACATGGAATTTGATGAGGTGGAAGGAAGATCAAAGATAGACGGGTTGCCGCATCTTACGCTTCAGTTCAAGGGAAAGAACCCGAGGTATATCATCAACACTTCGGGCAATAAAACGAATGAGGCCTATAACCCCGATGTTTTATGGTTTAAGAAAAGGGCAGACGATAAAAATTTCAGACCCTGGGGAGTTACTTCCCTGAACGAGGACGGAACCTATGAACAGGGTAAGATACTTGACGTAAAAGTTATGAATACTTCCGACCTGACCAAGGCCTATGTCAAACAATATTTTTTAGAAACAGAGAGCTTCTATACCAACCTGTTCAGTCCAACCCAAAATACCATACCTAATACTGTAAAACCACATCTTCCTCCGGGTAATAATACAACACCGGTCAATACTACAACTACAGCAACGCCAGCAAAAATCCATTTTATATTAGTGGCGAATACAGAAGACCCCCGTATCGGCAGTAGTGTAAAAAAAGATGTGAATAATATATACAGTGAGATAAAAGATGTGTCTACCTTTTTAAACCTCCCGCTGGATTATGTGGAGATCAGTGGCAGTAAGTTTGGAAAAGCCAGTGTGGAAACAGCATTGAATAATTTAACACCAGGCCCGAACGATATTGTCATTTTTTATTATTCGGGTCATGGCTACAGCAATGACCAGCAATCGACAAAGCTATATCCCCAGTTTGATCTGCGCCAAAGCCGGTTTGAAGATATAACAGTTGCTACACTTAATGTAGCTGATGTGTATGATAAGATAAAGGCGAAAAATGCAAGACTGAACCTGATCATCTCTGATTGCTGCAATTCAAGTTTAGGCACACTGAAACCGGAAGGGAAGAGTTTTGCACTCACCGCCAAATCATTACTGAGTTGGGACAAATCTTTTTGTTCCAATCTTTTTATGAATTCAAAAGGCTCCATACTGGCCACGGCGGCCAAGAAGGGGCAATATGCCTATGGTAATACCGATGTGGGGGGATATTTTACTTCTAACCTCATCACGTCGATGGAAAAATACCTGAGCAAATTCCAGGGTACAACTCCAAGCTGGGACAAGATCATTGCAGAAGCACAAACTACTACCGTGAGCCTGAGCCTCACCAATCTATGCACGGCTGCTGTATCCTGCAGGCAGGACCCGGTCTATGTGGTGAATGTGAATAATTAATTAGGCTGAAAATAAAAAACCAGGTTGTTACAACCCGGTTTTTTTATATCGTTCATTAAGCTTAATTATGACTCACATTGAATCCTTGGCTGGAGGAGGAGGTGGCGGCATCATCTTCATCATATCGTTCCAATCTACAAAAGTCCAATGATCAGTTGATTTTCCATCCTTATTGAATTTGGAAACTTCAATCGCATTCATAGTGTGCGTACTTCCGGCTTTCATACCCATCGCATCTACTTTCATTGTCATTGTTTCTTTCATCCATTGAAATACATAGTCATCGTCAGCCAATTCTTTTACTTTTTCATTCTTAAAATCGCCCATCATTTTCCCCATTTCGGTAAAGGCAGCTTTGATACTGTCCAGGCCTACTACATCATGACCATTCATGCCGGCATGGTCAACACCATCCACAGCAATATAATCGCCTGCTTTACTCCAGTCACTGGCTTCAAACATTTTGTTGATGGCATTGCAGGCTTCCAGGTTTTTTTTGGCTTTATCAGACATACCGCCAGCCTCTTTTTTGCTGCTGCAGGAAGGGAGGAGGAAAATGCAACCTGCTGATAAAATAATAAATAGCTTTTTCATGTTGTTTATATTTTGGTTAATTAATTACAGGACAGAAGGGCAGGAATACCAGCAGCACTCACCAAATAAGGTTTCAAAGGGGCCGTAAAGAGGCGGCAAGGTAAATAATTTTTGAAAACCCAACATATTTTTTGCCCGGATATAATACCTGTAAAAAAGAGGCCGGGCATTACGGCCCGGCATTTTGATCTTTTAAATTTATTTCATTTAGCCGTATCCTTTGCCGGCGGTGGCGGCGGAGCCATCATCTTCATCATATCAACATAGCGCATATATTCCCAATGCTCTATGGCTTTCCCGTCTTTGAATTTAACTACCTGGATGGCATGCAGATCATAGGGACCCTTTGGCATTCCCATATCACCAGTGCTTGTACCTGTAAACTCCATTTCAGAGAATACATAATCATCATCAGCCAATTCCTTCATCAATGTCATTTTCATATCCGGGGCTTCTTTTTTCATAACACTGATCATAGCTTTAAGGCTATCCCTTCCCATATCACCCCGGTCTGTGTGGTCCACAAAATCGGCTGCCACTGCATCATCGATCTTGCTGGGATCACCTGACATAAAGGCATCACTCACAATATGAGATGCCGCCAGGTTTTTTTTGACTTTGTCGGACATGCCTCCGGCTTCTTTTTTGCTGTTGCAGGAAATAAGAAGGCAGATAAAGCCTGCTGAAATAATGAATAATAACTTTTTCATGTTGATTTTTATTTTGGTTAATTAATTACAAATAAAAGGGCAGGAATATAATTACGAAATGTCAAAGTAAATAATTTTAGAATGAATCAACTATTTTTTGCAAAGATTTTTGACCCAAATTTGATGCCGTTTATTTTTTTACGACAGGTATTTTCTAAAAGAACTAACTTTCCCACTCCTAAAATAAAGACAATGAAAAAAATAATTGCTTTTCTTCTGGCATTCTCTTTTGTATTTTTTGTTTCTGCCCAGGATGCGGCGGTGATCAATCAAATAAAGGATGAGGGCACCAAGGATTCAAAGGTCATGGACATCGTTTTTCATCTTACCGATGTAAGCGGTCCGCGGTTAACGGCCTCTCCCGGGTTTATGCGGGCCGCAAACTGGGCCAAAGATGAATTAACCAGGATGGGGCTGGTCAATGCCGCTCTTGAACCCTGGGGGGAATTCGGGAAAGGCTGGCAGCAGGAACATTGCTATGTAGCGATGACCTCTCCCTATTATTTCCCGATTGTTGCCGTTCCTCGTGCATGGACAGGGAGTACGCCCGGCAAAAAAACTTTCCAGGGAGAAGTGATATTGATAAAAGTAAAAGATACGGTCGAACTCATGCAATATGCCGGGAAACTGAAAGGAAAAATTGTGATGACCTGGTCACCTGCAGTATTAAAACCATCTTTTGAACCCGACGCTGAACGTTTCGCTGACAGCAGCCTTGAAAAAATGGCAAAATCAACAGCGCCTGCACAGGGAAACAGGCCCCGTTTCCAGGGAGATTCTGCACAAAGAGCCGCTATGATCAGCAGGGGTGCATTACAAAGAAAAATGACTGATTTTTTTATACAGGAACAGCCGGCGCTTGTTCTCAGCATGAATCAAAGCGGTAATGACGGAACCGTATTTGTAAGTGGCGGTGGAGGATATGCAAAAGATGCCAAAGAAAGCCCGGCCATGGTAATGTTGTCCAGTGATGATTATTTACGGGTCCAACGTTTGGTTGATGCAGGCACTAAAGTAGAACTGGAAGCAGATGTAAAAACAAAATTTTTTACGGACGATCTGCAGGGATATAATGTTATTGCAGAGATCCCGGGTACCGATCCGGTTCTGAAAGATGAAATCGTGATGCTCGGTGGTCACCTTGATTCATGGCATGGGGCTACCGGCGCCACAGATAATGCTGCAGGTTGTGCTGTAATGATGGAAGCCGTTCGCATTCTGAAAACATTGGGTGTGCAGCCACGTCGTACGATCCGGATTGCATTATGGAGTGGTGAAGAGCAGGGCCTGTTTGGATCCCGCAATTATGTAAAAAATCATTTTGCCGACAGAACCACTATGGAACTAAAGCCGGAGCATGCTAAAATATCAGCTTATTATAATGTTGACAACGGCAGTGGTAAAATAAGAGGTGTTTATATGGAAAGAAATAAAGAAGCGGCTGCTATATTTCAGCAATGGCTGGCGCCTTTCAATGATATGGGAGCTAAGACAATTACGCTTGATCCCACATCCGGAACAGATCACCAGGCATTTGACGCAGTGGGGATCCCCGGTTTTCAATTCATACAGGATCCACTCGAGTATGATACCCGCACACACCACACCAATATGGACACTTACGATCATTTATCGCCTGAGGATCTGAAGCAGGCTGCTGTTATTGTGGCCGCCTTTGTTTACAATACGGCACAGCGGGACGAAAAAATTCCGAGAAAAGAATTACCAAAGCCCCAGGGAAACCAGCAAAGAGGGTTTTAAATAAGAATAGAATTTAATAAAAGCTACTTGCTCAGGGCGGGTGGCTTTTTTTATGGACTCTTTACAGCGACAGCAGGCTTTTCATAGATAAACCTGACCATGGCATTTTTTTGTTCATCGGAGGCCAGGTAAAGCTGGTAGCGTTTGCCGCCGGTATTTATGATCATCAGGGCAGTATTCGGGGGGATGGTACCCAGGTTCTCGCCGACCATGATCACTTCCTGTTCCTGGATTTTCAGGTCTATTTTTACATTAATCGAAACGGGTTTTAGGCCTAATCTTTTATTGGTGACAACAGGCATATTATTCACATATACTGAAATAGTATCACCGTCAATCTGTCCGTTGTCATAAAAATCAATTTTTATTGACCCGGTATCAACTTTTATTTCTTTAACCAGTTCAGCTTTTCGTTTGGTCAGTGTCGGAGGTAATCTTAATTCCGGCTTAAAAGACGATTTATCATACCTCGTTAATACGATAGTACCCGGAGGGCAGGTTGATTTATTGTCCATCGTTTTGCCGGACCATACACCACGAAGTTGCTCTTCGGGGCCGCTGCCTTTATGAAAAGCCAGGTTATACTTTTTGATGCAGGGGATACAATCCCCGGGGATATGAAAAATAGTAACGCCAATTTCGCTGATGGAGATATTATTGCTGTCTTTTTTATAAACTCCTTCAAAAGTTTCTTTAACATAATTGCTGGTATCTGAATAATGGTAGGAAGTACCGGTAACCTTTGTGCCGGCTACCTGTAGTTGCAGTTCAATATTGTACACCGGGAAACATCCCCCGGGCTCCATGATCAGTTTGCCTCTCCAGATGCCATTTATATCCTGTGCCTGGCATAACACAGTAATTAAAAGAAAGACTGATAAGATGATTTTGCGAAACATTATTCCGGAAAATTAGATGAAAATGCGAAAGTGAAATTAAAAATTACAGAAACGGCAACCCTTTATCCTTATCACTCCGGGGTAAAACCGAAGGATGAACCGGACAGAATGGAATTATTTTTCTTTCTGGTATTTGAACCGCACCATTGCATTCTTTTGTTCAGTAGACGTTATACGTACATCAAAACGTTGCTCCCCGGCTTCCACGATCATCAATGAAGTATTGGGTGGTATGCGGCCCAGGTTTTCGGCCACCATGACCAGTTCATGCTCGGAGTTGTTTTCATCGATCTTAAATTTCACGATAAGAGGAGAAGCACTAAGACCTTTCGAAGAAAGGACTAATTTTTTATCCAGGTATACCGAAATGCTGTCGCCGTCAATTTCCCCGTTATCATAGAGCTTCACTGTTACCTCCGGATCATATACTGTCAGCACTTTTACCAGTTCATTGGTTCTTGTTAACAATACATTCGGTGTCTTAACAGTTGGTTGGGAAATTTTCACTACCGGGTTTGTAATTTTTTGCATGGTATCTATTACCGGTTTTTTAACGGGTGTTGTATTTATTTTCGTTATTGGCTTTGTTACCGGTGGTTTGTTTACAACCACAGGTTTCTTTACGGGCGGTGTCTTTGTTTTCACTATCGGTTTAATAACAGGTAATGTTTCAGGCTTTGTCTTGGCTGAGTCTTTTTTTACGGGGGGCTGATTATCAATTACCGGAACGTTTTTTATTTTATTCCGTAAGAAAGGCTCAATATAAAAATCAGTTGTGCGAACTTTTCGCAGGAACACTTTGCCACCGCCGCAATCTCCCCATTTGCCGGGGGGATTCAGCTGGTAGGCAGGTTCATATTTACCAAGCCAGGTGCCTTCCAGGAATTCTTCTTTGCCCGATTTGGAGTATTGGAAATTGTAATTCATGATGCAGGTAGCTCCTCCTAAAATGCTTTTCACTTCTACCGTTTTTATTTCACGTATTCTGAAAGATGATGAATTGTTAATAAAATTACCAGTCATGGTTGCTTTACCATAAAAACGAACATCAAGATAGGAATAGGAAACCCCGGTAACGGTGTTTGAATTGCTTTGTGCAACCTGGAATTCAAGCTTATAATATTCGCCTGCATCAGAAACAAAATATCCCTTCCAGATGCCCGTAATATCTTGTGCAAAAGAAGTCAACTGGGTAAACGGGATCAGCAAAAACAATAACAAATTTCTGTAAGAATTCCGTTTCATCAAGGGTCAAAACTAACGAATTGATTCGTATTGAATAAATGGCTTTTAGAAAGAGTTTGTTAATTTTAAAAATTATTAGTTTGAAAAAGATCAGGTTTTGAAGAAATGGATTTTGTTTCTTTTGATGAACAGGCTAACCCTGCTGCCTGCTGCCGCCCAGCTGAGCCAGGGGGATATCGCATTGCTGCAAAAACTGGATTCAATAAAGAATAATCCTTCGGCTCCGGGGCTCTTTGCAGATATTTATTTCAGCACGACCGTTAAAGCAGTCAATTATTTTTTAAACAGATCTCAGCAGGAAAAGGACTTTATCCAACGGTTTGAAACAAGATTTGCAGGATTTTTCATTCGTTCAGCTGAGGCCTACACGCAGCATAATGCTATCGCGAGGGAATGGAAAGCCTATTTTACTGATGCAGGATTGTCCCCGCTTCAATACCGGTTACTCGGTATCAATGCACATATCAATGGGGATATCTGGCAGGCACTCACCGCCGAATTTTCATTAAAGGAAATACTGGAGAACAGGGAAAGCTATTTTTCATTTCAGAAAGGATTAATACAGCAATACCGGGAATTCTATGCTGAATCATGGAAAACAAGTTCAAAAATCAGGTTGCTGCATCTCACGACAGCCGGGCTGGATAAATTGTATGGGAAACTGATGCTGATAAGATGGAGAAAACGTCAAATGCAACTGGCGGTTCTTTATTTTACCAATGGGCAAAAGTTTGAAACCAAACTCGGGAAACTGCATCGGAAAATGGAACATATCGATCACATGATACTTCAGCATCTTTAGCCGGACTTTGCTAAATTTGCATCCCGAAGTTTCGGGATAAAAACCCGGGTTTTATTTCAATGATCAAGATTACTCTTCCTGACGGGGCCGTCAGGGAATACAATAAAGGGACCACTGCACTGGATATTGCAAGATCAATTTCTGAAGGTTTGGCAAGAAAGGTGCTGGCTGCCAGTGTGAACGGACAGGTATGGGATGTTTCAAGACCTATTCATGATGATGTTTCGCTGAAGCTGTTAACATGGAATGATGCGGATGGCAAAAATACTTTCTGGCATTCATCTGCCCACCTGATGGCGGAAGCAGTGGAGTTGATGTTCCCGGGAGTAAAATTCTGGGTAGGCCCGCCGGTAGAAAATGGATTTTACTACGATATGGACCTGGGTGACAGGAAAATGAGTGAAGAAGACCTGGCTGCATTGGAAAAAAAGATGAATGAACTGGCAAAGCAGAATAACGCCTACATAAGAAAAGAAATGCCGAAAGCTGAAGCAGTACAATATTTTGCTGATAAAGGAGACGAATACAAACTTGATTTACTGAATGGCCTGAATGATGGCGAAATAACTTTCTACACCCAGGGCAACTTTACTGACCTCTGCCGCGGACCGCATATCCCCAACACATCGTTTATTAAAGCGATAAAACTAACCAGCATAGCCGGGGCTTATTGGAAAGGGGATGAAAAAAATAAAATGCTGACAAGGTTATATGGAGTTACTTATCCATCCCAGAAAGAATTGGATGAGTACCTGCAGATGATGGAAGAAGCAAAGAAAAGAGATCACCGCAAAATAGGGAAAGAGTTAGGCATATACACAATGGATGATGATGTGGGGCCCGGGCTGATCCTGTGGATGCCCAATGGTACAATCATTATCGAGGAACTGGAAAAACTTGCCAAAGAAACTGAACTGGCTGCAGGATATAAAAGGGTAGTTACTCCGCATATTGCCAAAGAAAGTATGTATATCACCAGCGGGCATTTGCCTTACTATGCGGACAGTATGTACCCTCCCATGGAAATGGACGGGGAGAAGTATTACCTGAAATCAATGAATTGTCCCCATCATCATAAGATTTTTGCAGCTGAACCAAAGAGCTACAGGGATCTTCCGTACCGGATTGCTGAATACGGAACTGTTTACCGTTATGAACAAAGCGGTGAATTATTTGGCCTGATGCGGGTTCGCTGCCTGCACATGAACGATGCACATATTTACTGTACCAAAGAGCAATTCAATGATGAGTTCAGGGCGGTGAATGATATGTACCTTAAATATTTTAAGATATTCGGTATTGAAAAATATGTGATGCGGCTTTCCCTTCATACGCCCGAAAAACTGGGAGTAAAATATGTAAATGAGCCGGAACTGTGGAAGGAAACAGAAACGATGGTAAGAAATGTATTGACTGAGTCAAACATTCCTTATGTGGAAGTGAAAGATGAAGCAGCATTTTACGGGCCAAAGATTGACGTACAGATATACAGCGCCATTGGGCGTGAATTTACATTGGCTACCAACCAGGTTGATTTTTCACAGGGGAGAAGCTTTAAGCTGGAGTACACTGATCACTCAAACAAGGTGGAAACCCCGTTGATCATTCACCGGGCGCCCTTAGGTACTCATGAAAGGTTTATTGGCTTCCTTCTTGAGAAATATGCCGGCAAATTTCCCCTCTGGCTGGCACCGGTACAGGTAAAAGTGCTGCCCATCAGTGATAAATTCCTTGAATATGCAAAGCTTGTTTCTGATAAACTGAAAAAAGCTGATATTCGTAGCGAAGTTGATGACCGGAATGAAAAGATCGGTAAGAAAATAAGAGATGCTGAGTTGCTGAAAGTTCCTTACATGCTGGTAGTAGGGGAAAAAGAAGTGAGTGAAAATAAAGTTGCTGTAAGAAGACATGGAAAAGGAGATGCGGGTGTCAAAGGAGTGGAGGAGTTTATCAGTGAAGCAGTAGAAGAAATTAAAGAAAGGAGAAGTTAATAATAAAGTCAAATAGGTCAAATGAGTCATATATGTCAAACAAGGAAATTTAATATAACCAATTTGACCATTATGACTGATATGACTTAAATGATTACCTCAAATCCTGTATGAGGGATTTTTAAATTA
>JBGPKR010000076.1:0-15174 GCA_041486045.1 Chitinophagaceae bacterium
TATTATGAGCATGTATCCTGAGGATCAATACGCCTTAAGAGTTTTAAAAGCCGGCGCCTCCGGTTACCTCGGGAAAGAAACGGTGCACGATGACCTTATAAAAGCTATCGAAACAGTGGGTTTAGGAAGAAAATTCATAACTCCCAGCATTGCAGAAAAATTAGCCAACGCACTTGATACAGACACAACCCACCTGCCTCACGAAGAGCTTTCTAACAGGGAGTTTGATGTTTTTAAGCTGTTGATAACCGGGAAATCAATTTCTGACATTGCCACACAGTTATCTCTCAGTTCGACTACCGTCAGCACTTACAGGGCCCGGATCATGGCAAAAATGAATATGCATTCCATTGCAGAGCTTACAAGGTATGCTTTGGAGAATCATCTCGCCTGACCAGCTATGTAGTACAAACTCTACACATTCAATCCTTTCCATACGACATTATTTTCTTTTTTTCAATAGTAGTTTTAGCATAGTTATGCTATGAGAACAAACGGGTGACAGTAACCCGCATGTAATATCATGTGAAAATGAGATTTTGTACCTCCCGAAAAATATGTATGCGAATCATCCCGTACCTGTAGTTTTCCCTCTACAGTATAGCTATATCATTCTGTACAAAACAATGACAGGTAATTCTATTTTTTGGGTATCATAATATTATTTTTTTTGCAAAACCATTCACAGCTATGAAAAAAGACATTGTAATTATGATCGTTGATGATAATGTAAATTTTGTAAACCGGATGACAGGATTGCTGGAAAATCTTGATGGCATCAACACGATCAATGTGGCAGGTGATTATGACAGCGCTGTCCGGCTACTTACTGAACAAACGCCGGATTTTCTTTTACTGGACATTAACCTGCCCGGAAAAAACGGGATGGAAATATTGAAGGTGATAAAAAACAGGAACCTTGAATGTGAAGTGATCATGATCACCAATCATGCTGATGAATACTACCGGAACCAGTGCAAGAAATTAGGAGCGAAGCATTTTCTTGATAAATCCAGTGAATTCGGACTGGTTACGCAAATTATCAGCCAGGAAATCCTTAATTGATCTTTAACCCCTTGAAATATTTTTTCCCTGATAATTTTTGATATTTTAAAAGTAAAGTGAGTATGAACAGACAGTGGCAATCTATCAGGAATATTCTTGGCGCTTATGGGCGGGACAAAAACAGGTTTCTTTCCTTAATAGATAAAGAGGGGACTATAGTTTCTGCCAACGCTAATATGATCAGATCCCTGCAACTGAAAAATCCGAGAAAAGAAAAAACAAGTTTTTTTGATCTGCTCCACCCGGTTAACCTGGATGATTTCAAAAAAGCAATATGGAATTGCGGCGAAAATAATAGTCCCTCCACTGCAGAATTGTATATCAAAAACGGGTACTACCATCCGATGAAATGGGAATTCAATTGCCTGAAAGCAACCGCGGAAAAAGAAAAAGCATATTTATGTGTAGGCCACAAATTGCTGGATGATGAAAGGCTGGAGCAGTTTAACAGGCTGAGCGAAAAAAATTACCGGTTGATTGTAGAAGGGCTGAATACCGGTATCCTTTTCCAGGATAAAAAAGGTGAATTGATAGCAGTCAATCAGAAAACGGCTGAAATTTTTAGTACAACACTGGAAAGATTATACCAGTTGAAAGACATACGCAGTATGTGGAATGGCCACTGGACAATACTGACAGAAGAAGGGGAGCCGCTGTTGTTTGATGAAGCGCCTTTTATGATGGCCCTGGAAACCGGTAAGCCTCAAAATAAAATTATAAGTATCAGGTTGAGAAGTGGTGAAGATCGCTGGATCTATATCAGTTCACAACCTTTATTTGAAGATAATAATGGAAAACCATATTCGGTTGTTTCGGGCATCACGGATGTAACACCCGAAAGAAAACTCACCCGGGAATTGACAGAACAGGAAGCTTTATTCAAAGCGTTTATGAACAAAACACCTAACCTTGCCTGGTTAGTGAATGAAGATGCCAAACTGGTTTTTGCAAGCAAGGCTTTTTATCAATACTTTGGTATTGATGAAGGAAAATCAGTCAACAAAAATTTGGCTGAACTGGTGCCGGGCCCCGTTGCCAAAGCCCTGTATGAAAAACATGTCCAGGTATTGCAGACAGGTGTGCCTGCTGAAATACTGCAAAAAGTGAAATTGGCTGATGGAGCGAATTTTGTTTTTCACATTAATATTTTTCCCATTGATGGAGTAAGCAGCAAAAAAATGCTGGGCGGGCATGCCGTAAACCTGTCTGATAAATATGCAGTGGAACAACAGTTGCGGGACGCTAATGACCGGCTACTTCTTTTAACCAGGACCACATCCGATTCGATCTGGGAATGGGATATGCAAACAGGCTATATTTTCAGGAATGATGCATTGATGGATATGATCGGTTACCAGCCCGAAGAGAAAAAGGGTCTGACATGGTGGTTGCGCCGCATTCATCCCGAGGACCGCAACCGGGTAAGCGATAAAGTAAGGGATACCACAGAAAAAGGCCTGCAGTCATGGGAAGATGAATACCGGTTTAAATGTGCAGACGGGAATTACAAGCATATGCGTGATAAAGGTTATGTGGTGTATGAGAATGGCCTTCCGGTAAAAATGATAGGCTCATTGCAGGATGTAACTCATTTAAAGGACCTGGAGGATAAGTTAATAGAGGAAAAACTGGAGCGGCAGAAGGAGATATCTGAAACAGTTATCCGGGTACAGGAGAAAGAAAGGACCCGTATCGGGCATGAGCTGCACGATAATGTGAACCAGATACTTTCTACAGTAAGGTTGTTCGTGGATATGCTGACCCCTTCCAAAAAAGAAGAAAAGGACCTTAAAACGAAGAGTCTTGAATATATTATGCTGGCCATCGAGGAAATACGGAAATTATCAAAAGAACTGGTGGTGCCGCAGTTGAAAGGCAATGGACTTGTTGACAGTATTTCCACATTGATTGATGATATCAACCTGTCAAATGTGATCAATGTAAAATTCACCCACGATAGTGATATTGATTTACTGAGTCCCGGTAAAAAGGTCACACTGTTCCGCATTGTGCAGGAACAAATGAAAAATGTTCTGAAATACAGCCATGCCAAACTGGTAGAAATTTACCTGCAATGCAGGGATAATAAGGCAGAACTGTCTATAAGAGATAATGGTGTGGGGTTTGATCCTAAACAAACACACAGGGGAATCGGTCTCTCAAATATTTATGAAAGAACCCGTTTTTACGATGGTTCTGTGGAAATCCAGACGGCGCCGGGTAAGGGCTGTACCGTGACAGTAAGTATCCCTTTCTTATAGCTTTTTCAAGAGCATGGATTCCGGTTTTTAAAAGATTAAAGACCGGAACTGATTAAGTGATTTTACTTAGGCAAATTAATGATAACACTTATTAAGGTAAATTGTCTATTCCGCTTTAGCCTTTTCGATACTATAATTGCGTTGTACAATAGCAAATACTGCCTTGTAAATGTTGAGTAATAAAGCAGTATAAGATATCCAGTCCTTAAAAAACCAGTGATGAAGAAGCCGTTCGTGCCCAACCATTTCAGCATCTTTGTAAGATTAGATGAGCAAACGGTTCATGATTATTTCAATCATCATGACCCCGCACCGCTTTACAAACGGCAATTGGGTCATGAGTTTGAGCACTATATATATAATTCACTTTTAACTTCAAAACGAAACGCCGTTATCAAATACCAGGTCATCTGCCTGGAATATTCAGATAAACGGTTTATAGAACCCGTTACACAGGCTATACGCAGCCATTTCAACCTGAAAAAATATCTGAAAGCAGAGGAGTTTAAAAAATTTAAACGGCGGACCTTCAAATTGCTGCTGGCAAGCCTGGCCATTGTATTGACTTTTCAGGCTTTGGTGCCCTATGTTATTGAAGATATGGATAATCGCATGGCAGGCTCCATTCATAATATTGTGGATGTATTCAGCTGGGTTATTTTATGGAAACCGATCGACAGGTTGATATTTTACTGGAATCCGTATAAAAAAGATATTCATTTGTTAAACAGGCTGGCCAATGCAGAAGTAATCGTACTTGAAAAAAATAAAGTAATTGGAAAAGACAAGCAAAAAGCATCATAAATTATTAGTGCTGTTTTGCATGCTTGGCAGTATGGCATTCACACAGGCTAAAAGCGGGGTTGAAAATTACAACCTGCTTGGCCAGGGAAATGAGTATGCCTGGATGCCTGTTGTTCATTACCAGACTAATAAAGGGATGTATGCAGAGCTGCGTTATAACTATGAGGACCTTAAAACTCTTTCGCTTTATGCCGGTAAAACCTTCACAGGCGGATCTGTGTTCCAATACAGCTTTACGCCTATGGTTGGTTATTGCATCGGACAATTTACCGGGTTATCGCTTGCAACAAACGCAGAAGCCGAATGGAAAGATTTTTACGTATCAACGCAAACGCAGTATAGTATTGGGACAAAAAAAGATATGGCCAATTTTTTCTTTAGCTGGTCCGAGGCAGGCTATAATGTATTCCGGAATTTTTTTGCAGGGTTGGCTGTTCAATACACCCGGCAGCAGGGTGTAAATGATATAGAACCGGGATTTGTGACCGGATTTAATTTCAAAAACATTTCAACCCCCCTTTACGTGTTCAGCCCTTTTCAACCGGGACGTTTTATTGTGTTGGGGTTTAATTATGAGTATCATTTGAAAAAAAAGAATAAATAAATACTACAGGTTTTCACTTAGTAATAAATAAATATTACTGCAATCTGAAAATTAATATGCTAAAATTATAAAATAATGAGATAAAATATATTTACTTGAGCAGGTAAAATCCAGAATCCAAAAAGTCCAAACTATGAAAAAACTATCAGTCGCAATACTGCTATTATCAGCAGTATATACACAGGCACAGGTTAAAATAGGTAACAACCCCGGTACCATTGATGCTAACTCGTTGCTGGAGTTGGAAGCCACTAATAAAGGCTTCCTGCCTCCCAGGGTTACATTGACCAGCCTTAGTTCTGTTTCACCTTTATCAGGTACCGTACCTGCCGGGATGCTGGTGTATAACTCCGCCGGTTCACTGGCATATGGTTATTATTATTGGGATGGAACCAAATGGAAAATGATCGGGACCAGCAAACAGAATATGGTCACAAAAACAGCTGATGCAACACTCCTTCAAACAGAAACATTTATACTGGCGAGCAATGATATTACTATAACCCTGCCTGTTGTTACCTCTGCTGATGACGGATTAGAACTTACTGTAAAAAATATAGGATCTCACACTGATCTGATCACAGTAGTGGGGAGCAGTGGAGCCACTATTGATGGGATCGCGGAATCATATCTTACAAGATACATGGGGCAAACATTTGTAGCAACAGGCGGTAACTGGGTAGTTAAAGAACCCAAAAAATTTTTAGATCATATATATGAGTTAGATGAAAATGCCAGTTGGACAACTATTCAGGAAGTGGTTGACTTTCTGAACCTTCATATGTTTGGTCCCTCGGTTGTAAAACTTGCCGATGCTAATTATGATATATCATCAACTATTGATATCGATCTTCCTTATCCTGTTACATTTCAAGGCATCTCTTATGGAGCTTCCTCCGTGACTGCAGCGTTCGGTTTAGCCGGAAAGCCGATGTTCAGGTGCATGTCCGAGTGTTATTTCAAAATGTTGTCTTTTGATGCAACTACTTTGACGAATTACGGAACAGCTTCAGGTGAAGATGCTATAAGATTTTTAGGAAGCGGAACGTATAATGAAATAAAGGATTGCACATTTGACAGCTTTTATAATACTATCCTGGATTCTACTGATGCAGAAATATGGGTTTTTGAAACAGATATTTCCAATGCCCAACGCAATGGGATATTGGTTCATGGGGCTGTTGCAGGTGTAACCGTAAAAGTGGCTGAAACAGATTTTATTGGTTGTAATTATGGAATTAACCTTAGTAAAGGTTCATCGGCGACCATTCAATTGGCATCCGGGGGATATTATAATGCAAATAGCGGGGACACTGCCATATTTTATCAACCTTCCGCTTTTACAGGGTATAGCAGTATATCAATAACAGGAAATTCCTGGAATAACACCGGAAAATACATTGAAGGATTTGATTTTAGCCGTTCCGATGGAAGGGATGCTAATGTGATATTGGAAAGTAATGCAGGTGTGGGTGATCAAAAACCCAATTGTTTTATTAATGTTATCAACAGTGCCACAACTAAAACTCTTACGACTGCCGGTACCTGGTATAAAGCTGATTGGGGTTCGAATACCGCTTCTGAAACCTGCAAATGGACAATTGCCAGTAATAAAATAACCTATCAGCCTAATAACAAAAGAAACGGGATATTCAATGTATCGGGAAACCTATCTGTGAACAGCGGTAGCCAGGATATCTCCATTGCTATTGTGAAAAATGGTAATTCAGCAACAAGATATGGTGAAACAACACTGAGAGTTTCATCAGCGAATCTGCCGTTTCAATTTTCATTTATTGCTTATTTAGCCGATATAGCTCCCGGTGATTATTTCGAGATTTATTATTCAAATGCAACAAGCTCCGGTAAAATAATAACCATTCAGGATATTCAGTGGTTTGCTAACACCCAATAAAAATATGAAAGGAATAACCGTACCAATTACCCTTTTTCTTTTTTGTGTGTGCACAAATGCCCAGCAGGCATTCACCAATAACGGGAACCTGCAAATTCATGGCGGCGCATCTGTATCGGGGTTTGGAAATTTTACCAATGCATCTTCCGGAGTGCTGGTCAACAATGGCAGTTTATATATAAAAGGGAATCTCAGCAACAACCAGGCTTCAATGAGTCCCGGCACAGGTACATTATATCTTAACGGGAGCAGTGCGCAGGCTGTAAATGGCTCTCAGACATTTAAGACCTATAATCTTGAAACCAATAACAGCGCAGGAATTACACTCGATAATGATTTAAGTGTAAGTGGTACTCATACTTTCACCAGCGGTTTAATAAATTTTTCATCCATTCCCAACTACCTGGTTTATGAAGCCGGTTCTTCTTATACTGGCGACAATGACAGCCGGCATGTAATCGGTGGGGTAAAAAAAATTGGCAACAGCAACTTTACTTTTCCTGTTGGCGATGCCAGCTATGAAAGGGTGGTGGCCATCAGTAACCTGTCGGCCTCATCAGAGATCAACTGTCAATACTTTACGCCAACCGGTAATACAATTAATTTACTCTCACCATTGGTAAAAGTAAAAGCCAATGAATATTGGCAGATGGATAAAGTAAGTGGCGGCACAGCACAGGTAACACTGAACTGGGATCATTCAAAAGTTGCGATGGATAATGTCCTTATTGTTGATATATTATCATCGCAATACACAGCGGGGAACTGGACAAGTACCGGCGGCACCGCATCGGGTAATGTAACGACAACCGGAACGATTACTTCAAATGCACTTGGCTCATTTGGCCCTCTTACTTTCGGGTACACGTCATTCCCGGTCCCGTTAAAACTTCTATCCTTTACTGCTATAAGGGCAGCAGGTACAAGTTTTCTTAAATGGGTGACAGAAAACGAGCAGAATGTTGACCACTTTGATGTGCAACGCAGTTATGATGGAAGTCTTTTTACAACTATCGGCCAGGTTGCTGCCAGAAATAGCGGCTCAACAGAGGTTTATGATTTTGAGGATCATTCAGCGTTGAATGGTATTGCTTATTACAGGATAAAAAGTGTTGACATTGACGGTAAGTCCGGCTATTCAAGGATTGCTGCTGTTTCTGAACACGATTTTCTGTCAGCAACTTTTGTTGTATTGAATCCTGCCCGGAGTATTATAACAATTTTGAATAAGAGCGGAGAAGATGGACCATTTGATTACTTCCTGTACAATGCCGGCGGACAGCTTTTATTAAAAGGGAATACGATAATGGGTATAAATGGGGGCGCTGCCTTACCTCTTCCACCACATACACCTGCCGGTATATATATGCTGGAGTTGAGTAATGATAAAATACAGTTCCGTCAAAAGATACTGGTTGAAAGATAAATTCAGTCTTGCCGTTAGTTTTCCATAGTTTGATTTTGGGTCCCGGTTTATCCGGGACTTTTTTTGGAGAGGACTGAGGGAATTTTATAGTCTCAGCAAAAGGTAAACAGGATCCCTTCTGAGAAGTTTAAATATAAATCTCTAAATTGGTGAAGAAATTATTGACCAGGAACCGGGTATGGCTGATGAAAAAGAAATACAAAAGGAAGAGTTGGATTCTCGGGCCAGTTCGTATGCCACCCGTGCTGCCAGCCCTTCGTTGGATCTGCTGCAGCCGTGGAAGATCATCTCGCAGAACAACGTTTATATCATTTACCTGTCTGCATTGCTTTTTGCATTTTATGCATTTGCCAGGCATGGCTTTAACTGGATAGCTTTATCAACTTCTTTAATAGTAAGCGTACCGATCGGTTTTGCCATAGCTTTTTTTGAAACTCAATCACAGGAGTTCCGGCGCCGGCATAGAAGAACACAATTTTTGTTTTACCTGTTGTACCGCACCTTCAGGGTTGTATGCTGGTTCATGGTACTATTCTTCTTTATCATGGTGATCGTAAACTGGCTGAAAATAAATACTTATGAAACCATTTTCCCTCACAGTCTGCATGATTTTTTTTCTACCAGGAAAGTATTCGAATTTTTGGGGATCGCACTTTGCATCTCACTGGTTTCAAATTTTTTGGACGAGTTGCACCGAAAATTAGGAAGGGATGCGATTTTTAATCTTGTTTTTGGGAAATACCACCAGGTAAAACAGGAGGAAAGACTCTTTCTTTTTATTGACCTGAATAATTCCACGGATATTGCTGAAGAAATGGGCGAAATGGAATTCAGCCATTTCCTGCAGGATTATTTCTATGACATCAGTGAACCCATTGCCCGGTACTTTGGCAGGGTATATCAATATGTGGGAGATGAAGTAGTGGTAACATGGCCAATCAAGAAGGGACTGAGGTATGCTGTTTGTATCCGTTGTTTTTTTGCCATTCAAAAACAGATCCGTCGCTTTGAAAAGCAATATGAAAAAAGATATGGCCGTGTGCCGTCATTCAAAGCTGCCTTACATGGAGGAAATGTAGTGGTGTCAGAAGTGGGAAAGTATAAATCAGAAATTGCTTATCACGGTGATGTGTTGAATACAACGGCCCGGATACTGAGTAAATGCCACGAACTGGAATCAGAACTGCTGATCTCAGATTGGGTGCTGGAAAGGGTACAATTACCCCGGTACCTGAAAGTTGATGCAATGGGAGCCTGGCAGTTAAAAGGAAAGCAGCAACAGGTTGAATTACTCTCTGTTTACATGTCTGTCAGCAAAGACGCCATCACAAAAAGGCGCAGAAGATTATTCCCGGGAAAGTTCCGGAAATCCGGAAAACCGGCAGAATAAAAGAAAAAAGCTGGATTAACCTCTGAATTTACTACTGGCCTGGGGGTTACCGGGGCAACCATATCTCTGCGAAGAGCAGGACGCAATGACAACTATCAACGCCAGGAGCATAAAAGCGGTAAGTAATTTGTTTTTCATAATGGTGGATATTTTAGTTCTATTAAACGATAAAAGTCTGCAATTATTTTGCAAAAACAAAGTTAATAAGGCTGAGGCATTTGCCATAATAATTTACCTTTTTTCTGGCAAATAACCAGGCACAACGTATAAATCGCAGGATATTTTCATATCCTAACTGGTTGATCTTCAAAATTGATTTTGACAGGCACAGCAAACAGTTACCTTTACCGCGCAAAATTTTAAAACTAATAAGAATTACTTACCCGATGTTGCAATTGAAGAAACCCCTTGCCTTTATTGATCTGGAAACCACTGGTGTCAACCTGGGAACTGACCGCATTGTGGAAATTGCTATTGTAAAGATCCTTACAGATGGAACAAAGAGTGTAAAAAGGAAACTGATTAACCCGGAAATTCCAATACCAAAGGGCGCCACTGATGTACATGGTATTTCTGATGAGATGGTCAAAGATGCCCCGACTTTCAGGCAGGTGGCACAGGAATTAAAGCAAATGCTGGATGGCTGCGACCTAGCCGGTTACAATTCAAACCGTTTTGATATCCCCTTGCTGATGGAAGAATTTTTAAGAGCACAGGTAGATTTTGACATGAAGAGCCGCAAACTACTGGACATACAGAATATTTTTCATAAAATGGAGCCAAGAACATTAAGCGCTGCGTATAAATTTTATTGCAGCAAAAACCTTGATGGGGCACACGGTGCTGAAGTGGATGCTACAGCGACATATGAAATACTGGAAGCGCAAATCGGGCGTTATCCCGAATTGGGAAATAATATTGATTCTGTACTGAAAGTTATTGGCGAGGACCAGATCGTTGATTTTGCCCGCCGGTTTATTATGGAAAATGGGATAGAAGTTTTCAACTTTGGCAAGTTCAAAGGCCGCCCGGTAGCTGATGTATTAAGATCAGAACCACAATACTACGATTGGATGATGAAAGGTGATTTTCCCCAGCACACCAAACAAAAGCTTACGGAAATCTTTACCCGTACCATGCTGAAGAAGAGTTAATGCGTTTTTTTGCCGGCTAACAATTTTAACAGGCTTTCTTTTCGTATTATCGTAAATTCGTAATTCTCGGCTCTCAAAACAATTGTGGAGAAATTAGTAGTCATACCAACTTATAATGAGAAGGAAAATATCAGCAATATCCTTCATGCCATTTTTGGACTGAACGAGGGATTTCATGTACTGGTGGTTGATGACGGCTCGCCCGATGGCACGGCAGAAATAGTAAAGGAGTTACAACTAAAATTCCCGCAACAATTATTCATTGAAGAAAGAACCGGCAAACTGGGATTAGGCACCGCCTATATTCATGGTTTCAAGTGGGCCATTGCCAGGAATTACCAATTTGTATTTGAGATGGATGCCGATTTTTCTCACAACCCCAATGACCTGCCAAGATTATACAATGCCTGCAAAAAAGAAGACGCTGACCTTGCTGTCGGTTCCCGCTATGTAAAGAACGGTGGTGTTGTGAACTGGCCCAAGAACCGCATCGCTCTATCGAAAGGCGCTTCGCTGTACACAAGAATGATAACCTGGATACCGGTAAAAGATCCTACGGCCGGCTTTATTTGCTATAAAAAAGAAGTGCTGGAATCTATTAACCTTGACCGGATTCGTTTTGTGGGTTATGCCTTCCAGATCGAAATGAAATTTGCCGCCTGGAAACTCGGGTTTACAATCAGGGAAGTGCCTATCATTTTCCAGGATAGAACCCAGGGTATTTCTAAAATGAACAAGAGCATTGTAAAAGAAGGCATCCTCGGTGTACTCAAACTCCGCTGGAACAGTTTATTTAAAAATTATAGGAAGAGCGTAAAGAATGCTGAGCCGGAAAATTCCCCGATCAAACCTCTTACTTCAAACGAGGCGCTGACTGAATAAGCAGCCCATCATTTATTGTTCCCTTTTAGTTAGTTTGCATGACTAATGAAAAAGGCCTTTATCCAACTTCATATCTCCGTATTTCTTGCGGGTTTCACCGGTATATTGGGCAAGCTGATTCACCTGAATGAGGGCCTGCTGGTCTGGTACAGGCTTCTTATCACTTCTGCTACTATGTGGATTTTGTTTTCATTCACCAAAAAATTGCAGAAGATCGCATTCAGGGATATATTAAAGCTGGCAGGCATCGGTTTCCTGGCAGCCATACACTGGGTCGCCTTTTATGGTTCTATCAACTATGCCAACGTTTCAGTGGCATTAGTTTGCTTTTCATCGGCTGGATTTTTTACTGCATTGGTTGAACCAATACTTCTCCGTACCAGGATTAAATGGGGGGAAGTGTTCCTGGGGTTGATGGTCATTGCCGGCATTTACATCATCTTTCATTTTGACGGAAAGTATAAAACAGGGATCATCCTTGGCGTAATCTGTGCATTACTACTGGCCTTTGTGATGATATTTATCCGGCAGTTTGTGCAACGGATAAATCCCGAGACATTGCTTACATACCAGTTGAGTGGTGGGTTTATCGCGCTGTCAGTCCTGATGCCGTTTTATATGCAACAATTTCCGGCCAGTTCTGTTCTGCCAACCCTTAAGGATTGGTTGTGGTTACTGGTACTTGCCTGGTTCTGTTCGGTCTGGGCATTTAGACTTTCTGCCCGGGCGCTAAAAAAACTATCGGCTTTTACTGTCAACCTTACCTTTAACCTGGAGCCGGTCTATGGAATTATTCTTGCTTTTGTGATCTTTAAAGAAAATCAGTTACTGAGCAATTGGTTTTACCTTGGTTTTGCAGTTATCGCTGCCTCTTTGATCATTCATATTTTTATGTTGTTAAAAGTGGAAAAGAAATTAACCCAAAATGGAACTGACGGATAACCAAAAAATAATTATTGACTATTATAAGGATACCGAACATGCTTATAAAGACTCCTGGGATCTGAACAATAGTCTTGCCATTCATTATGGTTATTGGGATGATAAAGTGAAATCGTTTCCCCAATCATTACTCCGGATGAATGAAGTGATGATGGAAACCACAGGAATAAAACAAACAGACAAAGTGCTGGATGCAGGCTGCGGTGTGGGAGGCAGCAGCATTTTCCTTGCCTCGGTATTGGGTTGCAAAGTAACCGGGATCACTTTAAGCGAAAGACAGGAAATGCAGGCAACAGAAAATGCAAAACAAAAAGGAGTGGAAAAGCTGGTTGATTTCAAAGTAATGGATTATTGCGCTACTGATTTTCCTGATTCAAGTTTTGATGTAGTGTGGGGTTGTGAAAGCATTTGCTATGCGGACGACAAGCATCAGTTCGTCCGGGAAGCATATCGTTTGCTGAAGCCCGGGGGAAGATTGGTAGTGGCCGATGGATTTGTAACGGTGTCTGAATATAACGATCGTCCCGTTATCCGGAAATGGCTGAATGGCTGGCAGGTGAAAAGTCTCGAATCCCCGTCCCGGTTCAACAATTTGCTGAGCCTTGAAGGGTTTGTCAATGTGGAGTACAGTGATATTTCAAAATATGTGGCTCACTCTTCCCGAAGGTTATTGAAATATTATTTCCTGGGCAAACTTTATCTATGGTGGAAAACACTGACTTTTTCCAACAAATCAACAACCATGCAAAGGAAAAATATAAAAGCCTGCTGGCACCAGTACTGGGGGCTTAAGTTGAAATTCTGGCAATACGGACTCTTTGTTTGCAAAAAGCCCTGATCCCTTTTTAGAAATTGGCCTTAACTTAGTTTAACAAATAATAACTATGAAGCGACTTTTTGCATGTTGCATATTGCTTATTGCATATTCTTCGTCTTATTCCCAGAAAAAGCCATTGGATCATTCTGTGTATGATAGCTGGCAACACATAGGTGAACGGATGATCAGCAATGATGGCAAATGGGTGGTTTACACCATTGACCCGCAGGAAGGCGATAATGAACTGGTAATACAATCTTCCGATGCTAAATACAAAAAATCGGTCCCGAGAGGATACAATGCTTTGCTAACAGAAGACAGCCGCTATGTGGTATTTAAGATCAAACCATTTTACAAAGACACGAGAGAGGCTAAGATCAAAAAGAAAAAAATGGCAGACATGCCCAAAGACTCATTAGCGATCATTGAACTTGGCAAGGAAGAAGTATGGAAAAGAGAAAAAATAAAAAATTATAAAACTCCTCAAAAATCCTCCGGATGGATGGCTTATCAACTGGAAGAACCTATCAAGCAACCGGGCTTACCCAAAAAATCCGAAAACGGGAAGGACGGCAATAAAAGAATTACAGATAGCCTTTCACATATTATTGATTCTTTACAACAGGTAATTGATAATACTCCCCAAAAAATTAAAAAAAAGAATAAAGATGATGATGAGACCCCTGACTCCGATCCCGATAGCTATCGGGACCAGACTCCCGACTACTTTGATGCCGATGGTGACGATCCTGCCAGTTCAGCCGCAGACAATGGAAACGACCTGGTACTTCGCAACATAACAACCGGTGAGGAAATTGTTTTTTACAATGTGCTGGAATATTATTTCAGTAAAACAAATGAAAAGCTGCTGGTGGAACTGGCACGGAATCCAAGGGATTCATTCAGCATTCCGCAGGTTCTGCTTTACGATTGTAAAAATGCTAAAACAACTGTATTGAACAGAAGCGGCAATGATTTTAAAAATTTTGCCATGACGGATGATGGCTCCCGGATAGCTTATGTGGCTGAAAGAGATGCAAAACCAAAGGATCTGCAAAAATTTTATAAGCTGTGGTATTATAAGGAGGGAATGGACAGTGCCAGCTTGCTCGCAGATAAATTTTCTGTTGGTATGAAACTCGGCATGACGATCAGCGAATACGGCAACCTCAACTTCAGCAAAAGCGGCAAGCGGTTATTCTTTGGAACGGCGCCGATACAACCGCCTAAGGATACGACATTGGTGGAGTTCGATCATCCCAAAGTGGATATCTGGCATTATAATGATGATTACCTGCAAACGGTGCAAACTTTTCCTGCAAGGCTGAAGGCAGCACAGCAGGAAAATTTCCTCGCAGTATATGACCTGGATAATAAAACAATCAAACAATTAGGCAGCAGAGAGATCCCGCAGGTATTGCAAACGAACGAAGGCGATGGCGACACATTTGTAGGCGTTACAGATTTTGGTAAAAGAATCGAAAGCCAGTGGACGGGCAATACCAAAAAAGATATTTACGCCATTAATGTAAATACCGGAGAAAGGAAGTTAGTAAAGGAAAACCTGTTTGGGCAGGTGTATCCATCTTCTACCGGCAGATACATTATGTGGTATGACCGGAAAGCGAGGAACTATTTTGCATGGGATGGAACAACAACAAGAAATATTACGGAGAAAATAAAAGTTTCTTTGTGGAATGAAGAAAATGATTCACCAGATGAGCCGAATAATTATGGAGTGATGGGCTGGCATGATGGTGATTCGGCGGTGTATGTATATGACAGATATGATGTTTGGAAAGTAGATCCAACTGACAAAAAAGATCCCTTAAATTATTTTGAAAAGGAGGAGGGAAGAAAGAGCAGAATAATTAATAGATATGTATCGACAGATCCCGAGAAAAGAACTATTGA
>JBGPKR010000077.1:0-15074 GCA_041486045.1 Chitinophagaceae bacterium
CCTTGGCGGGCTGAAGGCATCAATGACCTTACAATCTGTTTTTGCAATAGCTGAATGCGGTGTATCGGATGGAATCACATGATACATCCCATCTGTCAGTAAGCAAGGTTGTCCGCCAATCAGCATATCCAATTGCCCTTCGATGATGTAAGTGATCTGTTCATGTACATGCCGGTGCAGGGGGATGCTGCTACCGGCTTTCAGTTCCACATAACCAAAGGTCATGCAATCTCCGTGGGCATAATAACCGGTAATGCCCGGAACCAATTCTTTGGGTTTGATATTTTTTATTGGCTGCATCGAATGACGTGGATTTAGGGTTTAAAAAAATTATTTCCTTAATTTGAAATCCTGGTTGACTACGGGCAGATTGGTTGGCACTGTTACTACATTGAATTCATGCTCGGTTGCCTTGTGACATTTGTTACAGGTGTTGGTCAATAGCATAAAACTATTTTTGAATAATTCTGGATTCTTTTGCTGAATAGCATTGCTTATACTGTCCATGGCAGGGTTGATCATTCCTATTGCTTTCATTTCCGGCCTTTCACTGCAATATTTCTGTATAGCATCCAGCGATTCCTGTATCTCGTGTACTTCAAAGTTGGCTAAAGGCCAATTTTGATTCTCTCCTGCAAACCAAAGCTTGGCATGATGTGTTTGTATGCCTGACATGAATTCACCGAAACCGGGTTTATAAGTTTCATTTAATTGCTTTTGGAGGCTGTCAATTTTGGCCTGCAGTTCATTTACCTTATCGTTCCGTTGATTACAGGATGTAATTATTAATACTATTGTTATGAATGCAAATACTTTCATTTTGTTAATTCATAAAAACCGGCAGTAGTTCCTACCAGGCTTGATTTTGCAATTATTTTGTTTTCTGCCGGCCATGCTATAATATCTGGCAGGAAAAACTTGTATATTCCTTCTGTTCTTAAGAACGGAATATTTACCACAGCAGGAACGATACCTGACGCATCTAAATAACGGGTTGGTAGAAATGGAATGCCTTCTTTTTTAGGAATAGAAATATTATCAATAATAACTCCATTTACTCTTGGCACCGTTCTGATAACATAAGGGTCTGGCTTAAAAAGCTGAAATCCCGGTAATTTATTTGACTTATTGTTTGCTGTATCTGTTTCGGTCACAGGTATGTGGGATAACTTATCATCTTTATAGAAGAATAAACCAGGAAGCCTCCCCGCTATTCCCAGGCCACCGTAGCTATTAACTCCCACGGTTGTAAGTGAAATGGAAAACAGGATACCTTCATTTTGTGTTCCCACAAATGCAGAACCATTGACTTCATAATTATTGCCTCCTGTTCTGTCAGGCAGTTCTTTAAAACTCTTAAGTATTATATTCCGATTCCCTTTATTATATTGTAAAATAGTCTCACTTTTCCGTAAGATAAAATTGTCTGAACCAGCCGCATTAAGGATAGATAAATCATAGATTCTACCTGCTGATGATGAAGAATCCAGTATTTCTGTCTTATTTTTTGAAAACCTTAATACTGCCTTATTATAAGGGGCGCCATAAACATACAGGTTTGTAAGTATTGTATCATTAAAAATGTATAAAGTTTTTGTATCAAGATCATTCACTTTGACCCCCGGCAAGCCAGGCAATTCGTCTCCGGCTATAAATAAGGGTCTCAGGGTTTTGCCATCATGCAGCAGCCAACCTCTTATTTTACCAGGTTTTTGACCTATAAATGAAATTACAGCCTCCCCGTTATTTGCAACATATTCAAACTTTGCATTATCAATAATAACCTCCCTGTTGCCGGGAAGAGAAATCTTATCGCCTTCGCAAAGTACTTTTGAAAGTTTGTCTCCATCCCAGCCATAAATATTGCTGGGCGGCCTCCCCTCAATATGGTTTGTTCTACCGGCAATATAGAAAATCTTAGGTCTGGCTTCAGGTGTAGATGAACCGACAGATTCAAACTCTTTTTGAATCCCATCCGGTTCACTGTATTTTTCCATGATTTTGAATACAAGACTTACGCTGCCATTTTTGCAAGAATAAAGGGCCCAATCTTTGACTTTCTTGTTTCCATAACGTGCCCCAAAAACAAGGGTTCCGTTTTCAAGATAATAACATGGGCCAAAATCCAGAAAAGTACCACCAGTGCCAGGAGCTGGATCGCCCAATTTTACGATGGGAGTTACTTTCCATATTGAATCTGTAAAACCTGAAATGTTTGATTCAGAAATTGAACTTTGCACGCTTTTTGACTCAGGAGTTGATACAGATAAAGAAATAATAAGTATAAAGCCACACAAGCAGTATAGGAAGACTGTCCTTTTCATAATTAATAAATTTTCAGTTATTAATTAATCATAAGGTGAATAGTTTGTTTTGCTATTGGATTTATTACGGGTAATATTAAAGGTAATCAGATTTCAATAAGAAAAACGTGATTTCATTTTTCAAAATAACAAAAACTGCCACCTACCCATTCCTTGTCTTTATTATAACGGACCCCGATCATTTTTCCCTTGCTTAATCTGCCAAGGTTATTAGTAGCAACAGGTCTTGACATTCCATCTTTCCAGAAATAAAAAACTCTTATCTCTGCCTTGGCGGGCACATCGGGTGTGTCAATCACCTCGGCATATTTTACTTTTCGCTGCAGTATCCAGTTCTCCGGGTCTTTCACTTTATCAATGTCAGATTGTGTTACATCAATCACTACTCCCTGCCCCGCGAATGAGAACAATGGTTTCAGCACATAATTTCCGAGATCGGCAGGAATTTGTTTTACTTCATTCAGATACCATGTTGCCGGCACATAGGGATGACGGATCAGCGGCAGGGTGAATTTGCTGATGCGGTAAAACCAGTTGGGGTGAGGGCACCATTCCACATCAAGCCCTTCAAACAATATTTTCCCTTTTTCCTGCACTTCCGCAGTTTGTTGCTGCAGGTCATCAAAGATGATCCTGTTATAAATTCTTTTCACCTGGGTTTTCTTCCCTTCATTCATGTAAAACAATTGCTGGCCATCTTTTATTAATTCGGTCAGGCAAACCATCTTAATGCCGAGATAATCTTCGGTGCAGTAAAAATCAACTCTTGTTTTCTGTTCCCGGGGAAATATTTCCAGCAGTATCACATTTTCCGGGTCATGGTCACCAACAATTATTTCTTTAAGTAATCGCAGGTAAGTTTCCCTGTTATGCCCGTTGAGGTAGCAATCAAAGTTTTCAGGAACAGGAAAATGTTTCCTGAAAACATCATCAAGCAATATTTCATAGGCAAAAAGAGTAGGGAAGCCCTGCATTTCTATTAACTGCGGCTCATATGTTCCGGCTTCATTGATACAGATACCAAAATCAAAAGCGATGAAATGGGAATGATCATTTTCTCCCGGCACTTTAACATTTTCCGGGATGGCATTCTTTGTGAGTTCCTTGAATTTCGGGTCAACTATGATATCCACGATGGTTTCACAGGCATCCAGCATTTTATCCGTGAAATCCTTTGGCACAAAAATGGGCGTTTCTGCTACCCTGAATTCCAACGCACCCGGGTGGGCATTATTTAATTCTTTTAAGAATGCGTCATATGTTTCTTTGTTAAATGCTTCGTTGTATGCTTTGCGTATAGCTGGTATCATGACTTCCGGAGGTTAATGTATAAAATTAAGGGATTGTTTTAATCACTTCAAACCGGGCATAAAACAAAGGCATGGATACTGTTCATCCATGCCTTGCAAAATTATTTGAGTTACCGGTTTTCCGTATTGTCAATTATGAGCCGGTAAGGTTCTGATTGGCGTAATCACTTTTATGATCGCTTTCCTGGCGATCACCCAGGAAGCCCGGCGGCCAACATTGTTAGTGCCATAATCGATCCACATATAGCCATCCTCACCCCAATCTGTTCCCCATGAATTTTTCAACAGCCAGGCATGTTTATCATCATCCCAGCCGCAAAGAACAATTGCATGATTGGTAGTTGGGTTGGCGTAATTACTCGGTGTTTCATTAAACACACCGTTGGTATAGTTCTGAAAGGCATCAGTAACATTTACACTGGCGGCCACGGGGCCGTATTTGCATATGGCAGCTTTAATATCAGCAACGGAAGCAATTTTTAAAACATCACCGGAAGGATCCACTACACCCCAATCGGTAGCATAATATTGGGTAACGGGTGTTCCCCCGGGACAAGCTCCCACCACTCCTGCATCAGGCAAACTGGCATCGGTTGCAACATTTTTATTATTATCCACCATCCAGTCAAAAACTAAATAAGCCAATCCTCCCTGGGGGCCGCAGTTGCCGCCACCGGAGCAGTTAACTACATATTGTTCGGAGGCATCTGCAACGGCGCCATTTACTCTCTTGTAACTTGCCTCATAGGCACCCATGGCGGAATAGGACCAGCAGTTACCACATTGCTGATCTTTTACCGGGGTAACATAACCGGCATTGCGGGCATCATATGCTTTTTTTGTGGCAAAGCAGGCGGTAGCCCATGCTTTGATAATATTCAGCGCTGCAGGTGACAGCTGGCGGTTCGCAACTTTAGCCTTGATCAGGTTTGCTTGTGTTAGATTTATTTCGGCTTCCCCGGTAATAGCTGCTCTTGATTTTAAAGAAACACCGGTAACTCCAACATTATATGTCCGCTTGTCGTGAATAATCATTGTTCTTTGATTCTGGAGTTGTCTTTGTAATTCGGGAGTGGCTTTAGATTCCCTTAGCATATACTTCTGTGGTAAAGCTGGATTTATCACCAATTTTTGGGCAAATACGGAAAGACCAGAAGTTAATATGGCCAACACCAGCAATACAAACTGGCGGAACCTGCGGGTTTGTTTTGATGTATTCATAAAATTAAAGTTTTGGGGTTAAAAATTATTTTTCAGATAATCTTAATAAAATATTTTTTTCTTTCAGCATTGGCATCCGCATTTTTTTTCCAGGGTCTTTTATAAACAAATGAAATGCTGGATGAACCGGTTTGGAGGGTTTTAAAAACAAAGGTTTGCAGGTCTGGTTTTGCTGCCATTTCTGTACTGTCTGTTACAATGGTTGAACGGACCAGGGCCAGGTAATTTTTATCCAGGGAATCTTCCAGCATCCATTGATTGCCTGTTCCCAGCGTGGCCCTGAGCTCAATTTTAAATTCGCTGTTATTTTTTACCTCCATGGTATCTTTTGGCAATGCAATTTCTTTTTTTTTGCCGTTCGTATCATTTCCATCCGGAACGGAAGCGGCTGGCGGGTGGGTATTACAATTAAAATTTACAAAGGAAAGAAGTAAAATAAGGATTCTCATTGGATAATTATTAATGATAAAAAAATTAATTAAACCTCAAAATCCTTTTCCGGTTCGATGTCAGGATATGTTCTTACAAAATGCAGGCCAGTACTAATCAATTGCAAGGTAAAGTAATTGGGGATTCAAAAAATACCACTTTCGGGGTATAATTAAAAAATAATACAGGGGCTGAAATAAATACCAGGGCCGGTTAATTCCTTATACTTCAACAGTTGAAAGCTGTTCAATCGCCTGGTTCAGGAAGTTGGGGAGAACATGGTTGTGTGTCCACATGATTTTATCCGGATCATTCAGATGCTCCAGCATGCTCCGGAGCTTATCTTCACCATGGCTTTCGATCACCGTTTTTCTTTTTTCTTCTGTTTGCAGGTACATGCTCATACCCGGTGCATCAGCTTCGGGATGAAACTGGGTTCCGATCATATATTCAGAGAAGCGGATCCCCATAATAGCCCTTTCATAAGGCACATGCGGGCGGCTTTTTTCAATACAAAGGATCTTAGCGCCCATTTCATTCAGCAGGTCATGATTGGGCTGAATAACCTGGTGATCCCGGCTGTCCACTGCATAAAAAGGGTCCCGGAGACCATCAAACACCGGTTCCTCTTTTCCTCCTTCGAGCATATGAATGGGGAAGACACCAAAAGCTGTTGATTTCCTTTTGCAAACAAGACCTGCGTTGAAATAACGGCTGGCTAACTGGAAGGAATGGCAAATGAAGAGGACATACTTCTTTTGTGTATTGGCCGGATTGGCATTCCATCTTTTCATTTTATCAAGCCACCTGCACCAGGCGATATCCCAGTCTTCAAAACGGCTCATCAATGGATCGCCGGGGCCGCCTGTAGAAATATAAATGTCCCAGGAAATATCGGGTAATTCATTTTTGAGCCGGACATCAAACACTTTTGTTTCTATGTCCAGGTTATTCGTTTCGCCCCATACTTTAATGATCTCACGGATACAACGCATACCCTGGTTGGGAGCGCCTTCATACAGGTCAAGGATGGCTATACGTACTGATCGCCTTTCTGTCCAGCTCATGATGCAACAAACATAATGATTTTTTAACGTTCAGTTCATCCATTTAGTTCACTGAATTACCCACAAATGTGGATTTTATGATTTTGGTTAACAAATAATAAGTGCAATTACTATTTTTTCTCATAAACCATTTCGCCATTCAGGAAGGTTTTCAATACAATCGTTTGCAGTAATTCTTTCTCATTTGCTTTCACCAGGTCTTTATCTGCTATTACAAAATCAGCAAATTTTCCTTTCTCCAAACTTCCCTTTTCTTTTTCTTCAAAATTAGCTTTGGCCGCCCAAATGGTCATCCCACGCAACGCTTCTTCTCTTGTCAATGCATTCTCCGTTTGGTAACCGGCATCCGGCCAGCCTTTGTTATCTTTTCTTATTACGGCTGCATAAAAAGTTTTGAATGTGGAAATATCTTCCACCGGGAAATCTGTACCTAATGGTATCCACCCGTTTTGTTGCAGCAATTGTTTATAAGCATAAGCCCCTTTTACTCTTTCTGCTCCCAAACGGTCAGCAGCCCAATACATATCAGATGTGGCATGTGTTGGTTGCACAGAAGGAACGATGGAATTTTCTCCGAATAAATTAAAATCATTTTGATTCACTACCTGTGCATGTTCAATTCTCCATCGCAGATCATTTTTGCCTTTCAGGTATTTGGCATAAATATTCAGCATGGTTCTGTTGCCGCTGTCGCCAATGGCATGAGTGCACATCTGCCAGCCTTTTTTAGAAATATAATTGGCCACTGAATCAAAATGCGCGGGCGAACTTAACAGGAATCCTGACCAGCCTGGTTTATCCGAATAAGGTTGCAGTAAACAAGCCCCTCTTGAGCCCAATGCGCCATCGGCATATACTTTAATGCTTCTGACATTCAGACGGTCTGTTTTTATGGTACCGTTCTTATCCAGGTAATCATAATTTGCTTTGCTGTCACTCAGCATTACATACATTCTCATTTTCAAATCAGCTTTTGTTTGCATCGCTTTAATTCTTTCCACTGACTCAAAGCCCAATCCGCAATCATCAATAGTTGTAAGCCCGACTGCGAAACAATTCTTCTCAGCTGCCTGCAATGCTTTTTCAAATTGTTCATCTGTTGGGCCGGGGATTTTTGATGAAACAAGCCCGGTTGCATTGTCAATCAGGATCCCGGTGAGTTTTCCATTCTTAACTTCAACTTCTCCTCCGGTTAATTTAACACCTGCTTTTACACCGGCCATATCCAATGCTTTTTGATTGGCGATGGAAGCATGTCCATCTACTCTTGTCAGAACTACGGGACGATCAGGAAATAATTCATTCAGCTTTTCATTATCCGGAAACTCTTTTATATCCCAGTCATTCTGGTCCCAGCCCCGACCCAGTAACCATCCGCCAGCTGGCGGATTTTCTTTGGCAAATGCTTTCGTTCTTTCAATTACCTCATCCCAACTTTTCGTATCCACCAGGTTCACTCTTTGCAGGCTATTTCCATAACCAACGAAATGTGCATGGGCATCTATAAAGCCAGGATAAATAAATTTACCCTGTGCGTCCAGTTTTTCTTTTGCGTTATATTTCTTTTCAAGATCAACGGTTTTGCCAACTTCCACAATCTTTCCATCTTTCACCGCCATGGCTTCAGCGGTGGAGAAAGAGGAATCAACTGTATAGATTGTCGCATTGTACAGCAACAGATCAACTTTTTCTTTTTGGGAGCATGCAAATAAAAAAGAGGATAGTGCAGCGGTCAGAAGAATTGTTCTCATTATTAATTATTAATTAGTAATTATTAATCCATAAACTTAGCCGGATGTTTTTTATTATACTCCGTTTTATCCTGGAATGCTTTGGCGGCTGCTAAGATAGTGGCTTCATCATATAAGTTACCAATCAATGTGATGCTGATCGGCGAACCTGTTTTATTAAAACCTATGGGCATTACTACAACAGGATGACCGGTAAGATTGGTCATGGACAATTGCCGTCCGGTAAAACTTGGAACAATGAGCACATCATAGTCTTTCATAAAATCATTCATCTTCTGGCAAAGCTGGGAACGGTAACGGTTGGCATTAATGTATTCTACAGCGGGAATCGTTCTTGCCGCCCGGAATGTATTGGGCCAGAAACCCCTGTCCTGTCTTTCTATCAGGTCATCCCTGTTCGTTCTTGTCAACTCATCAAAAGCGGCAGCGCTTTCAGCGGCAAGTATAATACTGATAAGATTGAAGGGATACATAGCTGAATCCGGAAAATTAACGGCCTTGATATTTGCTCCCAACGATCGGTACACATCCAGCACTTTTTTTTCGGCTGCGTTGGAATCAAGCCGCTTAAAATAATTTTCTGCATACCCCACCCGCAATTTTGTCCAATTCACTTTGCCTGTATAATTAAATGTGTGACGGATTGCCGAGGGATCATTGCCATCTGTACCATGAATGAATGCATATACAATAGCGGCATCTTCTGCACTGCGGCAGATTGGTCCCGGTTTATCAAGGCTCCAGCAAAGTACCATCGCCCCATAACGGCTCACTGTACCAAAGGTTGGCCGCAAACCGGTGGCCCCGCAACGGGTGGAAGGAGAAACGATGGAACCCTGCGTTTCAGTGCCGATAGCAAAGGGCAATAGTCCTGCCGCTGTAGCCGATGCAGAACCTGCTGATGAACCACTCGACCCTTCTTTCAGGTTCCAGGGGTTTTTTGTTTCACCGCCAAACCATTTATTATTATTAGCTAAGGCGCCCATCGAAAGCTTGGCGCATAGTACGGCTCCGGCTTTTTTCAGTTGCTGGTATACATAAGAATCCACATCCAGCACCTGGTCTTTATAGGGTGTGCTGCCCCAGGTCGTCTTGTATCCTTTTACGGCAAACAAATCTTTTAATCCATATGGAATGCCGTGAAGTATGCCGTGGTAAATTCCCTGCTTCAGTTCATCATCGGCTTGTTTGGCCTGTTGCAGGGCAAGCCCTTCTGTCAGTGTGATGACACATTCTAATGTATCGCCCCATTTTTTTAAACGTTCAATAAAAAATTTCGTAAGATTAACCGAGCTTATCTTTTTATTGACAATTAATGCGGCCAGTTGAGGAATGGAATAAAAGGCAAGCTCATTCCTGTTGGCGGGTAATTCTGTCCGGAGTGGTATATCCCAGGATATTTTTTCTTTTTTGGTAGATACTTTCATTCCTGTTGGCGCCGGGTGAAAGGCAAATGGATAAGGAATATCATTTGCCGGCAATGTTTTATGCATGCCTTTGTACAATAGCATGTAATTATTCAGGTTGCCCAGCATCGAGTCGGCTTCTGCATCGGTAAAATCAAGATCGTAAAATTTCACCGTATTGCGGATAAGCTGGATAGAATCAGCCCGGGTCTGTGCTTTAGCAGCAACCAGGGATGTGCACAGGAGGGCAGTGAACAAGTATCTCATACTATCAGTTTTTTTGCGGAAGATGAAATTAAGTAAATTCTTTGTCGTGTTTCATTTTACATTCAATCCTTCGGAATCTTGTCACGCCGGGCTTGACCCGGTGTCTTTTTCTTAAATGACTAAATATCGAGGAAAGATGCCGGGTCAAGCCCGGCATGACAATACACTGATAAATAGAAGATTTTATTTAGGCTCATACATTATTAAATTCTTTACCTTTTGTGCAAAATCAACGCTTATGAAAAAGTACTTTGCTATTTTCTTTGCTTCATTAATCTTTTTTTCCTGTAATCAAAAACAGGCGGATAAGACCGGTGGCAATATGCCTGTTTCAAAATATTTTAATTATGGAGATTCCGGCGTCCAATCAGCCGGAATAAAAATGATACCCATTAAAACACCGGTTGGTGATTTTAAAGTCTGGACAAAAAGGTTTGGAAATAATCCCCGCATAAAAATTCTATTACTGCATGGCGGTCCGGCCATGACACATGAATACATGGAATGTTTTGAAAGTTTTTTCCCCAAAGAGGGATTTGAATTTTATGAATACGACCAGCTCGGTTCTTATTACAGCGATCAGCCCAGGGACAGCAGCCTGTGGACAACAGAACGTTTTGTGGAAGAAGTGGAGCAGGTCCGGCAGGCTATTGGTGCTGACTCAACCAACTTTTATTTATTAGGAAATTCATGGGGCGGAATACTGGCGATGGAGTATGCATTGAAATATCAAAAAAATATGAAGGCATTGATCGTGGCAAACATGATGGCCAGTTGCCCTGAATATGGGAAATATGCAGAAGAAGTATTGGCTAAGCAAATGAAACCGGAAGTGCTGGCAGAAGTGAAAGCATTGGAAGCAAAAGGAGATTTTGACAATCCGAGATATATGGAATTACTGATTCCAAACTTTTATCATGAGCATTTATGCCGGTTGGAAGAATGGCCCGATGGACTTAACCGGGCCGGAAAACATCTTAACGGAGAAATATATGTAATGCTGCAGGGCCCTTCAGAGTTTGGTATTGCAGGAAGATTGGCTAACTGGGATATCAAGAACCGGTTAAAAGAAATAAAAGTACCAACCCTGATGATAGGAGCGAAGCATGATACGATGGACCCGAAAGCGATGGAGGAACAAAGCAAGTTGGTACAAAAGGGTCGCTATCTTTATTGTCCAAACGGCAGTCACCTTGCCATGTGGGACGATCAGCAGGTATTTATGAATGGAGTGATCAGGTTTATTAAGGATGTGGATGCAGGCAAGATGTAGAGGGCATTTTAAGTTTATGAAATCATTCTGCCGGACCGGTTAGATTTTTTGTATATGTCAACCCGGATAATGTTTCTTTTTATGTGCAATGGAATTTTTTACCATTTTGATCAAAATATCCAGGTCAATGTCTTCCAGTTTTTGAATATGAATACAGCCGCCACTCATTTTATGCTTTCCGAATTTCGATAGCAGTTCTTCTCTGTTGCCGAACTCAGATCCAAGATAAAAAGTAATGGCATTTGCCCTTGAAGCGATCCCGACCAATGCAGCGTCTCCTTCCCGCCCGCTTTCGTATTTGTAATGATAGCTTCCAAAGCCTACAATGCTGGTACCCCACATTTTTGGTTCAAGTCCTGTATGCTTGCTTACCAGGTCAATTAGGGCCGAACAGTCATTCCGTCTTTTTTCATCTTTTATTGTCTTCAAAAAGCCGGCAACACTATCGTTGGTTTCTGTGGTTTTATTTTTTGCCATCATTTATTTCATTAATTCTTCCTGAATACTGCAAGGAAATACATGGGTTTACCCTTGGTCTCAAATGTTTCCGGGTAGCTGTCACCTGACAAGTTGTAACATACTGTCAGCTGTTCGTTTTCAAATTTATAAATTGCTGTAAAATGTTTTCCGGCATTGACCCCTTCTTTTCCGTAGATATCCATTTTATCATCATTATACTTTACAATGCCTTTGTCAGTACTCTCGGCAATAAGTGTATACGTGCTGTCCCGGAGAATAAGCTTTTGGTTTTCAAAAACCACTTTGGGCAGCATAGTTCCACCCAATTCCTCTTTAACCGGCACCCAGGTGCCATTTAGTATGTTTGATTTCATGGCAGCATTTTTTGGGCAGGCACAACCAGTACCGAGGATGAGCAGGAAAATGAATGTTATAATTCGCATATGATTATTTTACAGGCAGGATACAAAGTTATGTGATACCCGATAGGTAAAATTGTAAAAATGTTACCTGCCGGTTTGCCTTACCAGGCTGGTAAAAAATGGGGGACTATTTTAAGTGTTGGTTTTATTTCCACATTCTTAACGTAGTCGTTGGGTCTTAGCCCTGTGAATCTTTTGAAGTTATTGTTGAAATGTGCCTGGTCAAAAAAGTCTAATTCGTAAGCAATAGCGGTTAGTTTATCGGGCCTGGACCTGCTGATCGTATGCAGTATCAATTGAAACCGGATCAAAGATGACAACATCTTTGGCGAAATGCCCAAATATTCCCGGAATAAAAAATTCAGGTGTTTTCTTGAAATATTATGTTGCCGGCAAATTTCTTTGATGGAAGTATTTTCTTTGTTTTTGAATAATAGATCAATAGAAGATATTAATTTCCCGTTTGGTATTTTATTTGCCAGCAATTTCCGGTACAGGAAATTTTCTGTCATTAAAAACTTCTCGTTAATTGTTTTGGTTTTTTTTAATCGTTCCCAGGTTTCATCAGCCTCATTTTTGAAGATACAATCAAGGTTAATATAATGGTTAGTAAAATGCCGCAAGGGCTGGTTCAAAAAAACATAGGCCCCTAAAGTTCTGAACTGGATCACTATCATTTTACTTTCTCCATAACTTTCCACGTAAGTTGGTTGAGTTTGAAGCCCTGCAACCCAATACTTTTTATAGTCAACGAAATGGGAAAATTGCCTGTCAGTATATAACTTAAAAGGTTCATTAAGATTAAAGACCAGGCTCATGGCGGTTTTCGGGAACCCTACACCTTTGTTATTCCCTTCAATATACACAATAGAGTCAACATAGTTGTCAAGTGGAGACGTTGGTATGTGTCTGTGAAATATCATTGATGCCTGTTCAATTTTTTCAGAATTCCCGGTTAAAGATACAAAAGTTGAAAATTTATTCGCAGCCCCCCTCTGGCACAAAGTCTCCTGTTGCTGCAGTTATTTTTGAAGACCAAAAGTCAAGCCGGCCTGGAAAGAAGGCAAGAGTTCTTTAAAGGCATCGGTTTTGTAGTCATAGTAAATGTCATAAACGTATCCCGGTTGGGTCTTGTAATTACTCAGCTTATAGCGAATGCCTAACCCTGTATAAAAATCTATAAAAGGCTTTACTTTTTTCGATTTGCTGAGCAGCACTGTCCTGCCAGCCAGCAATTTCAGGCAATAAACGTTTACGTTTTCAGTTCTATGCCCGTTAAACCGGTAACCTTCGACATTGTTATACGATGCATTCTTATTATTGAATTTCCAATTCCGGTAGAACAAATCAGTTTCCAGGAAGCTTGTTGTTTTTTTGTCAACATAGAACTTTTTAAAAAGTCCTGTCGTAAAGCCGGTATACAATCTGTTGAAAATATTTTGCAATTGGTATCCGCCAGCCATTCCTGACCCGCCCGCTTTTATTTTGCCGGAGTCTTTGGTACTCGGTCTGTAAGCAAGAATGAGACCGGTCACTGATCGTGATTTCTTAATTCCAATGTGAGTTTCTATGTCTATGTAGAAGAGTTGGGTTGGTTTTATTGAGATTTCTATTTTCCCCTGTCCGGCAACTGTGAGGATATTCAGGAATAGATAGACAAAAGTTGAAATGGCATGTCTCATATAATTGCACGCAAATGCGACTGTTGGCGGTAGTCTATTGTCAAACAATTGTTTAATTTTTATTGTCATTAATTATGTATGTCCAACTACCGCCTCTCTTTTTAAAAATCTTTCCTTGTTTTTTAAGTTCGACGGTATCTAAATTGTCAATAATAAACATTTGGCCATAAGTTGGAGTGGATACTGACCAGCGGCTTTCAACAATTACTTCGTGATTTGCTTTTAAATTAAATGAATAAGTTCTATTAACCGTGTCTAACGATAAAATCGGGATTTTTACCGGATACCTGTAATAATCACGGGTGCTGATGGCATTATCCGTCAGGGTATGATCATAAGTGAGAAGAGAGTCATTTGTCCGATCTATCCTGTTAATTGGGAGCCTGAAGTGAGCGGGGTACATTACACGAATGTTTTTGTCAACTCCTGATTTGTTATTTATAACAACTTGAATTGGTTCATAGCAGGAGCTGAATGTTATAGGTAATAATAAGAATGTTATTAATGATTTGTTTGACATTGATCAAAAGACAATTAAGCTTGCAGGCAAACCGATGTTAGCGGTTCGTTGTTTTTTTCTGTCATTTCTTTGTCTGTTTTTTTTAATGCTGTCTTTCATTTCCGTCGCCAGTATCCACGAAGCACTCGTCTGTCCGAAATGCAGTTATTTATCTTTCAATTATTTTTTTCATTAACTCTAATGTCGCGTCCCAATTTTTGTCGGAATGCTCGTATCCTGTATCTGTTGCAAAATTGGTTTGTGTCAAAGTAAGTTGTGTGCTGTTGTTAGTCGGTGCTAACATAAAAGTAATGATTGAATAATTTTCGGTGCTGTCCGGCAAGCCTGAAAAACCACTCCAATAATTGTATCGAAAGATTCTCTCTTTTTCAAATTGCAGAATTGTTCCTTTGTCTTTGTAGTCTGTACCTTGCCAATTGCCGGTGAAAAGGATATGGCTTCCAACTTTCCAATCTGAAATAACATTTGTCCCGAATAACCATTGCTTAATGATGTCAGGATTGGTCAAAGCATCCCAAATTTTTGAAGCTGTTGCGTTGATGTTGATTGTTTTGGTTAAAATTTTGTCTTTTGCCATTCGTTATTTATTAATTGTTGTGCAATCGGTCGGTAACATTGCCACTAACGTGACGGCTTGCTGCTGTGCTGGTATTTTATACTGTTCAGCTCGGCAACTGAAGCCGAATAGAATTACTGAAGTTGAAGTTACGATATGCAGTTGAGATTTACCTGCCTGCCGGCAGGCAGGTTCGTTCAGCCCGGACAAAAGCTGATTAGCGATATGCAGATCAGGATTTATTCGTCAGCCAGCATAGCCCTTAGGTTTACATCATCAAATTCTTTTTAATTTACTGAAGGCAGAGAAGGAGACCTATCAGCATAGCCAGGTTAATGACCTATTTTCTGAATGAGTTCCTTCCCCGCCTCTCAGAGTTAACAGAAC
>JBGPKR010000078.1:0-14962 GCA_041486045.1 Chitinophagaceae bacterium
ATGGAAGGGGTTATTTGTACTCTCCATAAACTTCTCTCAGTGTATCAGCAATCTCTCCCAATGTGGATTTATTTTCTACAGCCTCCACCACGGCAGGCATGATATTTTCTCCGCTGTTGCATTTATCATTAAGTATCTGCAGGCACTGATCTATTTTTGCATTATCCCGGTTTGATCTCAGATTATTCAGCTTCTGAATCTGGGTATCCCTGATGTTGTCATCCACTTTCAATATATGAATAGCCCCTTCCTCATTTGACTGGAATTTATTTACTCCTACAATTATTTTTTCACCGGTTTCAATATTCCTTTGATAATCGTAAGCGCTTTTTGCAATTTCATTCTGAATAAATCCCTGCTCTATAGCAGCCACACTGCCGCCCATGGCAGCAATTTTTTGTACGAGTTTCCAGGCGGTTTCTTCCACTTCTTCGGTCAGGGTTTCTATAAAATAACTTCCTCCAAGCGGATCAGCTGTGTCAGGAACCCCGCTTTCAAAAGCGAGGATCTGTTGTGTACGCAATGCAATTTTTGCTGCTTCCTCAGATGGTAAACTCAGCGCTTCATCATACCCATTCGTATGTAATGATTGGGTGCCGCCCAATACTGCGGCCAGTGCCTGGATGGTAACCCTTGAAATATTATTAAGTGGTTGCTGAGCCGTCAATGTGCTGCCGCCGGTTTGCGTATGAAAACGGAGCATCATGGCTTTGGGGTCCGTTGCGCCAAGTTCTTTCATTATTTTTGCCCACATTCTCCTCGCGGCACGGAACTTAGCCACTTCTTCAAACAAATTATTATGGGCGTTAAAAAAGAAGGAAAGGCGTTTGCCAAATACATTTATATCGAGGCCTTTTTCCAATGCAGCCTGGACATAAGCCTTCCCATTGCTGAGGGTAAAAGCTATTTCCTGCACGGCCGTGCTGCCTGCTTCCCGGATATGATAACCGCTGATTGAAATGGTATTCCATTTAGGGACTTCTTCACTGCACCATTCAAAAATATCTGTGACGATCCGCATGGAAGCTTTAGGTGGATAGATATAGGTTCCCCTGGCAGCATATTCTTTCAGGATATCATTCTGTATCGTACCAGTGATTTTTTTGAGGTCGGACCCCTGTTGTTTAGCCAGGGCTACGTAGAAAGCGAGCAAAATAAATCCTGTCGCATTGATCGTCATGGATGTGCTTACTTCTTCCAGGTTAATTCCATTGAATAATATACGCATGTCTTCGAGGGAGTCAATAGCAACTCCAACCTTGCCTACTTCACCTTCGGCTAATGCATGGTCACTGTCATAGCCGATTTGTGTAGGAAGATCAAAAGCCACACTCAGTCCGTTTACTCCCTGTGATAATAAATAATGATAGCGCTTATTACTTTCTTCAGCCGTAGAGAAGCCTGCATATTGCCGCATGGTCCATAGCTTGCCACGGTACATGTCGGGTTGTATGCCACGGGTGAAAGGAAAGATTCCGGCTTGCTGGTTGCTGGTTGCTGGTTGCTGGTTACTGGTAACCGGTAGGTCAGCATTGGTATATACAGGTTTAATTTCTATTCCTGAATCGGTATATTTTTTGTTATCCCCGGACATACAATGACTTTACAATTTTATATAACCAGTAACCAATAACCCTCCTTCGTAAATGCTACGGAGGGTAAACCAGCAACAAGGATCATTTCATCAATTTTTTTGCTTCAAAATTCAATGCCTGCAAAACCATTTCATGCAAGGCCCCCTGTGGCTGCGACATGACTACTTCCAGTATCTTTTTATTAAGTTCTGATGCGGTAGCAGCCGGAAGCATAGAGGCGGAGACCTGGTTAATGATCATAATATTCTGTTCTTTCAGGTTGCGGACAGAATCCCAACTTACCGGGCTCACATATAATTGCTGTGTACTGTTATATTCAAATTCATGCTTTATATTTTCTGTCAGTATGATTTTCATCTCCAATGCAGAAATGCCGGGTTGGTTCAACCGGCTGATCAGGTTCGGCAGTGCTATCCTTTCTGTGAGCAGTACTAATCGCTCATAGGCCTGCAATTGCAGCGATGTGCTTTCAAATTTTTCTCCCCGGGGCTGCAACGTTGCCTGTTGTGTTTTACGAAAAAGAACATATAGAGCAATAGTGATAGCCATTCCCGATATGGCAAGGCTTGCTACAGATAAATCCATGAATAGTAGTTTGATAGAATTAAGCAAAAATAGGAAAGAAAGACGTGTGGCAATCAGGAAGTAGAGAATGGTGAATGAAGAAAAGTAAGTCCCGACGATAAATGCCGGGTCTGACGACTCTGACGAGTATCAGACTCCGTCAGAGATGCTGACCGAAAGCGTCAGCATGGAAAACAGTTAAATTTCCTTTGTCGCAAATCGACTATTCTTTTCCCAGCAAAAGATTATTTAATTTTGCTTCATGGAAGCTATAATGACAATACCTGTTACCTTAACAGCCGGAGCTATTGCAGAAATAAAAAGATTGATGGCTGCCGAAGGGTTCGATACCACACAAAGATTAAGAGTAGGAGTGAAGGGCGGCGGATGCTCTGGCATGACTTACATACTCGGGTTTGATCATCCGGCTGAAAATGACAAGCATTTTGAAACAGAAGGTATTGCCTGCATTATGGATAAGTCCCATGAAATGTATTTATATGGCATGCAGGTGGACTGGCAGGATGGATTGAACAACAGGGGCTTTTCTTTTAAAAATCCCAATGCAGCTACAACCTGTGGCTGCGGAACAAGTTTTGGAGTTTAAAATGACGCCCCTGTCCCCTAAAGGGGAACTTAGGGTTTAAATTCTTTCCTGATTACTAAAAGTCTTTAAAAAGAGAAAGCCTCCAATCGGAAGCTTTCTTTATTTACTTTAAGAATATCTTATCAACTCTTGGTTGATTTTATCATACCTGGTTTTACTTTTTCTATGACCGCTTTCTTGCCTAATCCTCTTTTCCCGCCAAGGTCTACTAATATGGGTGCGGCAACAAAAATGGATGAATATGTACCGGTGATAACACCGATCAGCATGGCAAATGCAAATCCTTTTGTTACTTCTCCGCCAACCAGGAACAGTATAAGAATGGTCAGGAATACTGTCAACGATGTCATTACCGTACGGCTCAGTGTTTCATTGATGGCACGGTTGATCACTTCACCTCTCGGGGCGCCGGGCATCAGCCGGCTGTCTTCCCGGATCCGGTCAAATACTATTACCGTGTCGTTCATAGAGAATCCAATGACCGTTAGCAAAGCAGCAATGAAATGCTGGTCAATTTCCAGCGGGAAGGGTACAATCTTCCTGGCAAAAGAGAATACGATCAGTGTCACCAATACATCATGCAGCAGCGCTATTACGGTACCCAGTGAATATCTCCAGTCCCGGAAACGGATGAAAATATATAAGAAAATTATTATGATAGCAAAGGCTGTCGCCTTTTTAGCTCCGTTTACAAGATCATCTGAAATAGTTGGCAATACTTTTTTTGATTCCTGCTTGTATTGCGTGTCAAACTTTTCGAAAGAAAGATTGGGAGGCAAATTATTTTTTAAGCCTGCCATCAGTTTGCTTTCCACGACAGAATCGATTTCCTGCCCTGAATTAGTAATAAGGTAAGCTGTAGTAATATCTAAGGTGGCATTATCACCGATAGTTTTGATCACCGGGCTTTCACCGCCAAAAGCTGTTCTCAGGTCATTCCGCACCTGCTCTACATCCACTTTTTTCCCGAAATTAATTTTATAACTGCGGCCTCCTTTGAATTCAACACCCTGGTCAAAACCGTTGAAGTAGGATGCAATACCCAGCCCCAGCACAATCATGGAAATTACATAAGCGTACTTGCGGTATTCGATAAACTTAAATTTGGCATGCTTGAAAATACGGCGTGATATGCCGGTGAAATATTCCAGGTGTTTCTTTTTACCGGTAAACCATTCAGTGATCCAGCGGCTCACCAGGATACCGCAGAATAATGAAAGAACAATACCAATCATCTGTGTAGTAGCAAAACCTTTTACGGGGCCTAATCCAAAATAGAAAAGAATAGCTGCTGTCAGGAATACGGTGACGTGGGCATCCAGTACGGGAGGCAGTGATCGTTTATAACCTTCATTGATGGCCGGGATATAACCTTTGCCTCTCGCCAGTTCTTCCTTGATCCGTTCATAAATAATTACGTTGGTATCCACCGCCATACCGATGGTCAATACCAAACCGGCAATACCCGGGGCTGTTAATGTGGCCCCAAGCCCCGCTAATATTCCTACCGTAAAAAGCAGGTTCAGGATTAAGGCGATATTGGCAATCCATCCGCTGGTATTATAATACACCAGCATCAGTAAAAAGATAACAACGAATGAAATGATGAATGCCTTGGCGCCGCCGGCAATGGCTTTACTTCCCAATGTAGGCCCGACCTGCTGTTCCTGTACGATCTTGGCCGGAGCAGGCAGTTTACCAGCTTTCAAAATGTTGGCAAGGTCTGCTGCTTCCTGTTGCGTATAGCTTCCGGTGATGGATGAAGTTCCGTCCGGGATCACGCTGATAACATTGGGAGCAGAATAGACAATATTATCCAGTACGATCGCAATGGGTTTACCTACATTTTCTTCCGTTAATTTTTTCCAGACAGTCGCCCCGAAATTTTTCATATTCATTCTCACTTCCACTTTGCCATACTGGTCAAAATCCTGGCTGGCATCTGAAATAGCATCACCTTCCAGCTTTGCCTGGGTCCGGCCAAATGTTTTTAAAGCATATAATGGCACAGAACTGATCTCCTTGCCTTTTTTGTCTTTGGAGGGAATACCATAGGCAAAAACCGCATCAGTGGGAAAGTAGGGGCGGAGTTCATCCAGGTAGTCTCTGAATGTTCCGGTGTCTTTAATGGCAACCAAACCTATAGCTGCAGGATAATATACTTCTCCTTTTTCATTACGGCTTGGTTGTTCGAACTGAATAAATTTATCAATAGTTACACCTGCAGTAGCTATCTGGGGCCTGGTTTTGCCAGTGGTATCTTTAGTGTTTGTATCAGCTGTTCCCAGGTCTTCAGCAAGTCCATTTTTTTTGGCCGTATCTTTTTTTACAATGGGTTGTTTTTTGCCTGCAGTATCTTTTATTCTTGCCGTGTCTTTTATTGCAGCTGTGTCTTTAAGGACGGCGCTATCTTTGACATTGCCATATTTGGTATTGAAAACTTCGATTGCTTTTTGCCAGCCGGTTGCATAGTTATTATCCCGGAGTGTATACACCTCCCAGAACTGAAGGTTGGCAGTTAGCGTCAAAACTTTTCTTGCCCTTTCTTTATCTTTTATCCCAGGCAGCTCGACAGTAATGATTTTTTTGTCGGGATTGGCATTAATATTCGGCTGAGCAACTCCAAACTGGTCGATACGGGTGCGGAGAACCCGGTGTGTTCTTTCAAAAGCATCCTGTGCTTCTTTACGGATATACGTCTCAACCTGGTTATCGCTTGACTTAATATCGATCTTACCTCCACTATTTGCAGAAAACAAGGTAGCCAACGGCCGGGTTGCTTCCAGTTTCCTGTATTCTTCTATAAAAAGGGTAATAAAATCCGCGCTGCTGTTTGCTTTACGTTTATCTGCATTCTGGAGGGCCTGTAAAAAATTAGGATCCTTTGAGTTATTGGAAAGGGATCTCAGCAATCCAGTCATTTCCACTTCCAGGGTTACATTCAAACCTCCCTGCAGGTCAAGACCAAGATTCAGTTCTTCTTCTTTAGCTTTCTTGTAACTCATAGGTCCATTGATGCTATATGTAACAGTAACATCTTTGGTGCTATCCAGTAAACGTCTTAACCTGTTCTGGTAAGCCTTATCCAATACTTCCTGGTAAACAGCCTGTGAATCTTTATTACCCGGGTATTTTTCAAGAGCAGTTTGAAAATTATTTTTCACATAACTCCTTGCACGGGCCTCCATCTTTTTTTCATGATTTCTTACGAACCAGGTAAAAGACAGTTGATAAAGCGAATAAACAATCAGCAGAACAGTAAAAAAGCGAACCAAGCCTTTCAGTTGCATAAGATGAACGATTTACATTTTTAAGCCCGCCCATTATTTTAAAAACACAGGGAAGGCTTTATACAAATTTTAGCTACCTCCTTCGTCTTGTTTTAAACCAGACGAAAGTGCTCAAGGGCGGCAAAGATAGCAGTTTCAGTTTAATTTTGGTCAACTAAAAGGGGGCTCTTGAGGGCTGATTTTTAAAAACTTAACTGGTGGCAATCTGTATCTTTGAACGACGATGAACGCTTCGGTCAAAACCGGGTTTGCAGGTGTTTTTATACTGTTTGTTTTCACCGGCTCTGTCCTTTTCCGCCAGGAATCAGCATCCGGAAATAATCCCTTTGCAGTGGATAAGAATCATTTTATTCCCGCCGTAAAAAACCCTGTTGATACTTTCATGGCCAGTCTGTTAGCAAAATATCCTCAATTTTTTGATGCAATACTGAAAAAGAAGGAGGAATTGAAACTCCAGATCATTTATACACAAATTGACCGGGGGAAAAAGGGAAAAATAAAATTCACTGACCATTCCTGGAACCTGGATCCGGAAAACTATTACTACCCGGCTTCAACAGTCAAACTTCCTGTTGCCATACTGGCTCTTCAAAAACTGAATGAACTTAAAGTGGCCGGTCTCAACAGGAACACAACAATGATCACTGAGTCGGATGGAAATGGCCAAACCCAGGTATGTAATGATCCTTCCACGGCAGCAGGACCTCCCAGCATTGCGCACTATATAAAAAAAATATTATTGGTCAGCGATAATGATGCTTTCAACAGGCTTTATGAATTTTTGGGGCAGGAGTACATCAATAACTCATTGCATAAAATGGGCTATACAGATGCCCAGATCATTCACCGGCTGGATATAAGCCTGACCGAAGACCAGAACCGCCATACGAACCCGGTTGAGTTTTATGACAGCAGCGGCAGGATTCTTTATAAAAAATCTGCAGAAAAAAGTAAGCTGGTTTATGCCAATCGCAATACGAAAATGGGAAAGGGGTACTATAAGGGAGGTATGCTCATCAACGAACCTTTTGATTTTTCAAAGAAGAACAGGCTTTCGTTGCAGGATTTACACCTTATTGTCCGGGCTGTGATGTTCCCGGAAGCTGTTCCGGAACAGCAACGTTTCAACCTGGCCAAAGAAGATTACGATTTCCTTAGAAAATATATGTCCATGATGCCGCAGGAATCAACATTTCCCCGTTATGGTTCCCCGGATTATTGGGATAACTATGTAAAGTTTTTGTTTTATGGTTCTGAAAAAGCCCGCCTGACCTACGGGAATAAAAATAATGAAGTCGGGCAGGGTAAAGCAGATCCTTCTATCCGGATTTTTAATAAAACCGGGGATGCATACGGTTTTATGATTGATGCAGCCTATATCATGGATTATAAAAATAAGATTGAATTTCAGCTCAGCGCCGTTATTCATTGCAACAGCGATGGTATATTCAATGATGATAAGTATGAATATGAAGAAGTGGGTTTGCCTTTTATGAAAAACCTGGGCCGTGTTATTTATGAATATGAATTGAGCCGGCAACGGAAAAAAATACCTGATCTTTCTTTATTTCACTATAGTTATAAAGATTGAAAGATGAGATAATAACTAATAGTGAATAGATAATAGTGAATAGATAATAGTGTTTCCGGGTCCTGATTATTTTTTTGGATTGTAATGAACTATTATCTGTTCATTTTTATCTATTATCTAAGTACATTTGGAGCTTCTGAATAACAAACCAACTGAGATGCAGTTATCTTCTTTCTTAGATCGTTTCAACGAGCCTGAAACATTAAAGATGGCCAAACTGGGCCGTGAACTGAGGGCAAAAGGTTTTGATGTGATTGACCTGAGCCTGGGTGAACCCGACTTTGATACTCCTGCTCATATTAAAGAGGCAGCTATACAGGCTATTCATGATAACTGGAGTCATTACACACCGGTGCCGGGCTTTTTGGATCTGCGGGAAGCCATCTGCTTCAAATTTAAAAGAGATAATAACCTGGACTATAAGCCTGAAAACATCGTGGTATCAACCGGCGCCAAACAAAGCCTTGCCAATGCCGTTCTTGCATTGGTGGATGAGGGTGATGAAGTGATTATTCCTACACCTTTCTGGGTTACATACAGTGAACTGGTTAAAATTGCAAGAGGGAAAGTGGTGGAAATTAAAACGACCACGGAACAAGGATTTAAAATAACGGCCCGGCAATTAGAAACAGCCATCACCCCGAAGACCAAAATGTTTTTGTTTTCATCTCCCTGTAATCCCAGCGGCGCTGTGTACAGTAAAGAGGAACTGGAAGCATTGGCAGCTGTATTTAAAAAACACCCGGGTGTTTTTATTCTTTCGGATGAAATTTATGAATATATCAACTATGTCGGGCATCCCGCCTCCTCTGAAGCTACGGCGGGCAAGCACCAAAGCCTGGCGCAGTTTGTTGATATTAAAGACAGGGTGATGGTTGTAAATGGTTTGAGTAAAGGATTTGCCATGACCGGCTGGCGCCTGGGATATATTGCTGCACATGCAGAAATAGCGAAAGCCTGTGAAAAAGTGCAGGGACAATTTACCAGTGGCGCAAATTCTATTACGCAAAAAGCGGCGGTTACTGCCCTGACCACTGATCTTCGGCCATCGATGGAAATGGTGAAGGAGTTTACAAGAAGAAGGGCAAGGGTACTGGAACTGCTAAAAGAAATTCCCGGTATGCCTTGCAGCGAACCGGATGGGGCTTTTTATGTTTTCCCGGATGTAAGTGCTTATTATGGCAAATCAGACGGAGAAACCACCATTACCAATGCTGCTGATTTTTCAATGTACCTTCTGAATAACGCCCATGTAACTTCTGTCATGGGTGACGCTTTTGGTGAGCCGAAATGTGTCCGGTTTTCTTTTGCCAACAGCATGGAAAAAATAGAAGAGGGTTGGAAAAGAATTAAAATATCATTGGGCAAGTTGCATAGTCAACATTAAACCCGGAACTTCTTATCCAGTTCCAGCACCTGCGGAATAACCAGTTCCTGTTCATCATTAGTGATAACAAAATCACAGCGTTTCATTTTCTTTTCCTCATCCATTTGCCGGCTGATGCGTTTCATTATTTCTTCTTTAGTCAGAGCATCTCTCGCTATCACCCGTTTGATCCGGAGTTGCAGCGGGGCATAAACACCAATCACATAATCAAGATTTTTGTTGGCGCCGCTTTCAAATAATAAAGCCGCCTCTTTAATAATATAAGGAGAAGCCTGTCGTTTTATCCATTCCTCAGCATCCCGGATGGTGGCAGGGTGGGTGATGGAATTCAGCAGATCCAGTTTTTCTTTATCGTTAAAAACTATAGAAGCAATAAATTCCCTGTTAAGTTCTCCGTTTGTGTATGATCCTTCACCAAAATTTTTAATGATGGCAGCTTTCAAATCAGCATTCGTGTTCATTAATTTTTTGGCCGCATCATCGGCATAATAAACCGGTATTCCCAGTGTTTCAAACACTTTTGCCACGACAGATTTGCCGCTGCCAATACCCCCGGTTAATCCCACCTTAATCATAAGCTTAAAATAAAAATCCCCGCCTGAATGACTTAGTCGGGCAGGCAAATTACAAATCTCAAATTCCAAATAAAAAGTCAAATTACAAATTCAAAATCACACATCCGGATGTGAAATAGAAAAGCTCCAAACCGCATTTTTTATTTGAAGTTTGGAGCTTTTTTGGAATTTGTGATTTATTTCTTGTTATTTTTTTTCTGAGGCCGGCTTGTTCAATGACGCTGTCCAGTCCATGCTGATGGCACTTTTTTCAATTTTCAGGTAACTGCCGGGACTTACTTCGATATTCAGCGTTCCGTCATCATTCACCTTATTGATAGTGCCGTGTATTCCGGCAATGGTTACAATCTTATCGCCTTTTCCCAGGTTCTGAATAAATGTTTTTTGGTTCTTGGCCTTTTTAGCCTGTGGCCGGATAAAGAACATCCAGAATACAAGGATCATTAATCCTAAAAAGACAAACTGGAAACCACCAAAACCTCCGGATGATTTTCCGCCGCTTCCGCCTGTATCGCCACCCGGTGGAACACAGGAAACCAATGAAACAGAAACTAATAACACTGCTGTGAGATATTTTGAAATTGATTTCATACTGAACTAAGTTTTAAAAAGCTATCGAAAATATTTGTTGATTAATCGGTGATTTCTACAGCAAAAGTCAGGGTATGTTGACCCGGGTTTGTATTGGCATTTGCAAAAATTTCTTTTCTTACCTCGCCATGCGGCTTTCCCTGGCTGTCAAATTTTGCTTTGATCATACCTTCTTCCCCGGGGGCATATGGCGCTTCCGGCTTTTCAGGCACTGTGCATCCGCAACTGGCAGAAACATTACTAAAGATCAGGTTTTTAGCGCCGCTGTTCTTGAAACGGAAGGTTACCTCTATCACCTGGCCCTCTTTGATCTTGCCAAAATTTTTAAAAGTGGAATCGAGCCATTGAATGCTGGTAAAATTGGCCGTATCCATGATGGCCTTATTTCTTTCTTCCTGGGATAGGGTGGGTACGGTGTTTTTTTTGTCGATGTTTTTGCAGGCAATAAGACTGGCTGCAGCGACCAGGAGAACAAATAATTTTTTCATCGTATTTTATTTACGGAATTGCAAATGTAAAGGAAAAAAAGCTGTAAGCCTTTAGCTAATCGCCGTTAGCAAGGTAACTACTTACTTCCAGAAAGAGAATTACTGAAAGCGGTCAGCATTTTTTCTCTTCTGTCAGCAACTCCAGGGTAGTAATTGTTAAAGCTAATGGCTAACAGCTAAAGGCTTTTTCTATACTCCACTTTCTTCATTTTACCCTGCAGCAGCAGTTCTTTATGAATGTTATCAAGAATACCGTTTACAAACTGGCCGCTTTGCGATGTGCTGTAGTCTTTGGCCAGGTCAATGTATTCATTGATAGTTACTTTAGGGGGAATGGTTTCAAAATAAAGAAATTCGGCGACTCCCATTTTCATCAGTATCATATCCAGCAGGGCAATGCGTTCGGAATCCCAGTTTTTCAGTTTGGGTACAATAAGGCTTTGTAAGTGTTCGCTTTTTTCTAAAACGGTCTGCAAAAGATTTTTGGCAAACTGTTCTTTATCATCACTCATCATTTTGTTGAAATGATAGCTGCCCGGTTTTTGAAGATAACCGGCAAGCAGTTGTACGATCATTTCGCCGTCATCATCCCAGTTGGAAAAATTATCTTCCACATGAGCTACAAATGTCTCATTGGCCAGCATCAGGTCGTTAAATATAAATTCGATGATCTTCTTTTCCTGGGCCTTATCTCTTACAGGCTGTGCCGTATAGGCTTTGTATTCCGATGTTCCCGCCAGGGTATGGTAAATTCTGCGGAGCAATTCCTTATCACAAATTAATTCAGGTTTTTCCCTGGCAAATTGTTCTTTCAATGCCGGGTCTTCCATCATCTTTGTCAATAATTCATTGCCGGCAATTTTTGTATTTACATGTAAATCTTCAGCAGTGGGTAAGTGTTTGGAGGCCCTGTGATGAGCATCTGTTTCCGCATAACGGGTAAGCTCTGTCAAAAAATATATAAGGTAGATGAATAAGGAACGAGTCTGGTCGAGATGCTGCTGCAGAATTCTTTGTGATTCAGCAGTTCCGGATGTTTTCGTCGTCAGTTGATGTTCCAGTGTATTCACTGTATAGATCGTCTGCATCACTTTCACCCGTATATTTCTTCTGCTGATCATGTCGAAAGAACTTTGGGGGACGAAGGTAGCTGAATTTGGAAGAGAAAGAACTAACATTTGTGACATTTTTTTTTAAAAGGTTATTAAAAAACATAAATTTAGGTGACGGATCTGTTTCGTTAACCCAAAACTGTGTATCATGAGAAAATTTTACTTTTATTCCTGCCTCCAATTTTTGGTTTCATTTTTTTTGGCAATGGTGCTGATGAGCTCTTGCAGAAATATTAATGAAAAAAAAAGTACCGGTGATCTCTTTCAAAAAGAAGAAGACCCCAATGCCCGTATGACGGATTTCCTGGGTGCAATGGAATATGAATTCAATATGACGAAAAACCCAACGACCGGAAGAATACCGGAGGGAGTCTATGAAGCTGAACGGGCCCAGGCAAAAGAAATACTGGCCAGGCAACAAATTGCCGAACAGCAACGCCCCGGAGATATTTCGCTTCTCAACAGCTATACATTCGTGGGACCCAACAACCTTGGGGGACGCACCCGAACCATTGCATATGATGTGAGATATGATGGAACTACAAATCGTATCATTCTTGCCGGAGGAGTAAGTGGTGGTGTTTATAAATCAACTGATGATGGCGCCACATGGGTTCGGAAAAGTCCAACTGGCGAACACTTCAGTTGTACCAGTATTGCCCAGGATCCCAGGGTTGGGTTTCGGGATACGTGGTATTATGGTGTAGGTGAGGCATCGGGTAATTCAGCTGGTGGCACCGGGGCCTTTTATTCAGGAAATGGTGTTTATAAATCCACCGACAATGGAGAAACATGGGCAAGACTTGGTTCTTCAAATATAACTGCACTCGAAACATTTTCAACGGGAGCAGATTTTATTAATAAAATTATTGTAGACCCTACCGATGGTAATGTTTATGTAGCCTGTGCCGCTAAGATCATGCGGTCAATAGATGGTGGTACTACATGGGTTGACGTTTTACCCGGTGTGTTAGGCTCCTCAGGTCAATATACAGATGTAGTGGTATCCAGTACCGGCAGATTATATGCTTCTTTTGGTGGTACCAACTCATCAACAGTTGATGGGGTGTGGGCTTCAGCCCCCGGTGCTACTTCAGGTGATCCGGGTTCATGGGTCCGGATTGCAGGAGCTGGGGCCGGCGGTTCTCCGGTTGGTTGGAATTTTGAATCTCTAACCATTGTTTTAGGTTCCTATGGGAGAGTGGTTTTAGCTATTCCACCAGGTGATGAAACTTTGTTATATGCTCTTTATTACAGCGGTGTCGGCGCTTGTTCGAAAGAAGCGGAATTATTCAGGTGGGATGATGTAGGCGGAACCTGGACCGATCTTTCAGCTACACTGCCTGATGAAGGGTTCTGTCTTTCAGGTAACAACCCATTTGCTGTGCAGGCTGGATATGACCTCGTAGTGGCAGTAAAACCGGATGCTGCAGGTACCATTTTCATTGGAGGAACAAATTCTTACAGGTCCACCGATGCAGGGCTTACCTGGACAAGGATCGGCGGGTATGCAAGTCAATTCTCTTATGCTTTGTATGCCAGTTCACACCCCGATGTTCACTCATTTGCTTTTCAGCCTGGCAGCCCATTGATCATGCTTTGTGGTAATGATGGCGGTATTCAGCGAACTACTGATTGCACCGCAGGTACAGTTGCATGGACACAAATAAATACTGGTTACCGGACCTATCAATATTATTATGTAGATATTGATCCGCGGGTTAGCAATGCCAAAGTAATTGGTGGCGCACAGGATAATGGGTCAACAAGGAACATAGGAGGAAGCGGAACCGACTTTGAAATGGTATATGGCGGGGACGGGGTATCCGTTGGCCTTAATGATCCGGCGGCAACTGCCGGTACACAATATGAATATGTCGGGTCGCAACGGGGATTCATTAATCGCAGACCTGCAACAGACGCTTTAGGATTTACAACTGATATTACACCAACAGGGGAGGGTGGAACCCTTTCAGAGCTTTTTGTTACACTTTTCAAACTTGATGCTGATAATACACAGATTTTATATTATGCCAATGACAATAAACTGTATCGAACAACTTCTGCTTCAACAGTAGCATCGGGCACATGGACAGATATGACAGGCATATCGGGAGCGATCCTGCCGGCATCGGTTGATATAACAGCACTTGCTGTTTCAAGAGGAACATACAGTGCTTCCACATCCAGTTTGTTTATCGGTACATCTGATGGAAGGGTTTTCAGGTTGGATGATCCGGCAGGAGTGGCTGCGGGAACTGCACCGGAGGATATCGAAGATGGGAATCTCCCGGCAGGTAATATCAGCAGTATCGCAGTGAACCCCCGCAACGACGATACGGTTATAGTCACCATATCAAATTACGGAGTGGTCGGTAATGTCTGGTGGACGGGTAATGCCAATTCAGCGAGCCCCACATGGACGAATGTTGAAGGCGGTTTAACATTACCCTCTTTCAGAAGTTCGGCTATTGTTTTTAATGGAGCAACATCAAAGATCGAATATTATGTAGGGACATCTGTCGGTTTATATGGCTCTACCGAACTTCCGGGAGTTGTGACATGGAGTTATCCGGCGGGGGTAGAGCAGGAAGGCTCTGGCAGTATTGGTTTTGCTGTTGTCAGCAGCATGGCTTTGCGAACGAGCGATAACCGCTTACTGATCGGCACACATGGTTATGGTATGTGGGCCACAACAATTCCAACTTCACCTTTGCCTGTTACATTAACAGAATTTAAAGGCACTCTTCAGAATAATAAAACTGCTTTGCTGCAATGGACCACTTCCGCAGAATACAACAGCAAACATTTTGAACTGGAGAAATCTTTTGATGGCATCGGGTATAGAAAAATAGCAACAATACCTGCTGCGGGTAATAGTAATACAGCAAGAAGCTACAGTTATACAGACAGGGAACCGCTCACTGAGAAAAATTATTACCGGTTGAGATCTGTTGATATAGATAATAACAGTAAGCTGAGTAATATCGTATTGCTTAAACTTGCTGCTGCAAAGCAGGATATATTCGTAATGGGAAATCCATTTAAAAATAATATCCTTGTACGGTTTGTAAAATCCCCGGAAAGCAAAGGTGAATTAAGATTGACCGATATGTCAGGCAGGCTCATGGCAAGACAGAGTTTTGGCCAGGGTGAACAGCA
>JBGPKR010000079.1:0-14930 GCA_041486045.1 Chitinophagaceae bacterium
ATGCTTCTGAGCCAATGGTAACGATGTTGGAAGAATTGACGCAACCATTAACATCTGTTACAGTTGCCCGGTAAGAACCCTGTTGATCAATGTTTGCAGAGACACTGTTGCCTGTTGCTCCTGCGATAGTGTTTCCATTCAGCGTCCATGACCAGCTTGTTGCTGACAGAGGCGCTGGTGAACTGGTTCCTGTAAGGGTTGCAATTCGTCCAGGCACTAATTGTAGTGTTGTAGATGAAATGTTAACCACCGGTAACTGGTTTACATTCAAACGGGCCGCAGCAACAGTGGTTGAGCCGCATGGTCCGCCATTGATGGTAACACGATACAGGTTATTGTTCATCAACTGGGTAACTGCGTTTAAGGTCAATGTTGCGGAAGTTGCACCTGCAATAGTGGACCAGGTAAGAGCATTATTCACACTTACTTCCCATGAATAGGTGAAAGGTCCACCGGTTGAACTTACAGTAAAGCTGGCGTTAGAACCAACGCATACTGTCCTGTTTGCCGGTGGCACTAATCCACCGATCGGGGTAATTACAGTAACAGGAACGGTTGTCGGCGCTGAAACGCATGGTGTCGCAGTTGTAACAACCACGGTATAATTGGTATTCACTGCAGGCTTCACAAATATGCAAGACTGCGGCGTTCCTGCCACATAAGGTATTGTTGCAAGCGCATCATTGAACATTGTATTTGGTGCTGCTGGTGATGCAGTCCATACGCCTGTAGCAAATACAGGGGCTACATAAGTAATATCAATGGACCATCCTGTAAAATTACCCAGATCAGCAGGGCCTCCATCACACATGGCTAAGGTCCAGGTACCATTCGGATCACCGGCGGCATTTATTAAGTTCGGGAATGCAGCAGCATTGGAAACCCAACCGGTAGGATCCATAATAGTGTAACCGGGATTTGTTACGCCATTCATTGCATCCGCAGCAAACGGACCGGTTGGTGGCGTTATTCCATACCGGTATGGAGTAGGAACTGCTTTCCACTGAGTAGCGCCTGTTTGGCTGCATACAGCATCAAAGAAACCGGCTGTTGGTATGGATACAGCACCATTGTCTGTATTGGTATTGTGTTTATACAAACTCAGAATATTTGTTGGATGCGTTCCCTTCAGGTTAATAACCATATCAGCCGGATAAGTATGGGTCATATTCAGATGTATTCTCACATTGGTGATCAATGACCCAACTGGTATTCCTGAAACTGGTATGGTAAAAGTAGAGGCAACTGCAGTATTATCAGGAATATTAAAATTCAAAGGCCCTGACGAGAAAGAAGCTGTCGAAGATCCGGCCACGGTATTCTGTATACATATCTGTTGTACCTGACCCAAACATATAGTTGCCGATGTGGGACTTACAATTACCTGGTAAGGTGTAACAGTAAGCGTTACGATATTGGTGAAATCAACTGCCGTACAAGGTCCGGATATCAATCCCCTGAACTGGTATCCATTAAGGGCTGCAGAAACATTAGTCAATGTAAGTGTGTTTGTAGTTTGACCACTTACGGTTGCTCCCGCTAAGGGTGCACCGGTTACATTAAGCCAAAAGCCTGCAGGAGTAGTCCTGTATTCCCATGCATAAACAAGAGAATTACCGGTAGCTGTATAACTGAAAATAGCATTTTGTCCGCATTGTACTGATGCATTAACAGGTTGGGTGTTAAACACTCCCTGGCCATCAGCAACTAATAACGGAGTAGAAGTTCCTGAAAGACCACTTGGGGTACAACTTACAATACAGCTGTACCAGGTCGCCCCGGTCTGGGTTAATGTATGAGTTATATTAGTGCCTCCCGGAAGAGGTGTCCAGGGGCCTGCAGCTGCAGCAGCTGATTGCCACAGGTAAGTGAATCCGCTTACAAATGGATTGTTTTGTAAAGACAGAGTAAAGCTTGTACCCGAGCATACAGCAGGTGAAGAACTTATTGTATTGCCGGGGTTAGGTGTACCTGTACAAGGTGTTGGGGGAACACAGAATAATTTCTGGTTAAGGGTCGTGCCGACAAAACCGGCTGATGCAGCAGTACGACCACCAATTACATAAAAGGCTCCGCCCATTGCAGCTCCGCCCATTCGGCCTGATGCGGTTAACTCATTTGGTAAGTTTGACCATGAATTGAGTCCTTGATCCCATTGCTCAGTATTAGGTCCAATAGTTGTTGCGCCATTGATATATCCACCGGACACTACGAAACCATTGTTATAAAAATCGCCTGCAGCGCCCCAGTGTTGAAATGTCATGTCGGCAATAGAAGGATCATCCCAGGTATTTGTGCCCGGGTCGTAACGATAAGCTTTATTCGTTGCGGTCAAGGATGCAGTAGATACCCCGCCAGCCGAATAAATAAAACCATTCCGGGCAATAGCGGTGACAAAACTCAGAGCCTGTGGATAGGGTGCACCTGCTGACCATGTGTTGCCGGCTATATCATATATCTCCATCACAGCAGTAGAAGCTGCAGCGGTGCCGCAAAATTTATAGATCTTACCGCCTATATAAGCTGCTGTAGTATTCCAGACCCCGGTGGAGAAAGGAGCTAAAGTTGTGTAGGTATTTGACGCAATATTATACCTGTAAAGAGTATTGAGTGAAGCGCCGGTAGTTGAAGCGCCACCAAGGATATAAATATTGGCCCCGTCAGTAACTGCCGCAGGATATTCAAGACCCTGAGGTGTTGGCGCTATTGGAGTCCAGACGGTTCCATCAAATTTATAGGATGTTGCTATTACTGCACCATTACTTACACCTGCGAAACTATAGAGTGTAGTTCCAACAGTTACGTTTGCCTGGTCCAAGATAGGAATCGGGTAAGCAGTAGAGGCAGACCAGCCGCATGCCAACACATTAACCAGCACTGGAGTTGCTATAGCAGATTGACTACTAAGCGTACAAAATACACTATCCCTGTACCATGTTGCCACCACTTGTGAAGTTACAAAACTACTGGCCGGACCGTTGGCAATTGTAGTCCATGGAGCAGCACCGGTAGCGGATCTCTGAAAAGTATGAATCATCCCTGAAATCGGAGGATTATTTGATATTGACAAAGTAAAAGGAGAGCCGGCACCAACAGGATTAGGAACTGCTGTTGTACTACCTGGTGCAGGTGTTCCTGAACAAGGTACCAGAGGGGGGGAATAAATACCAAAAGTTTCCACCTGGCCTGCGTAAGGGCCAACAACTGAACTTGACCCTGTAAGAGTATCAATAATTCTTAATGAAGCAGCGAGTCCATTACCAATGGCTGTCCAGTAATACGTGCCGTCACTTAGATCAAAATGTCCATCCTGCCCAAAGTTTACGTCCACTCCCATTGGTCCTATTAATGTGGGAACACCGGTAGTTTTATTCCATCGGTATAAATTATCGGCTACAATGTCTACAGAAAACAAGCTGCCACCCGGTGCAGCATTAATCATAATTGCACCAGCGACTACAGCAGTTGCAGCGCCAATAGGAGTACAAACTCCGGATACAATGTTCATCGTGAAAATTTGAGAAACTGCAATTGAGCTTGATACACCATACATAGTATTGGTGGAAGCATCCCAGGTCATACCCGTCAGGTTTGCCTGGGGTACCCCGGTGCAGTTAACAACAAATGTTCTTACACCGGTAACTGTATCAACAGTATATAATCCAAACGGTGCAGCCTGGTCTATTTCATATAATTTGTTGGTAGTGGTTACCCATGCAGTTGCACCCGGAAAAACAGCTGCAATAGGCGCCCCTATTGTTGTTAATGTTGTATTATTCACAGACTGTTTATTTAACTGGAATGCACCGGCCGGGCCATTATAACAAAATGCCCGGCTATTAGGATTTCCAGTTATCCCCGTTGGACTGTTTGGATTATGTATAGCCTTCTGTTGAACCGGAGCAGGACCTACTGAAGGAACTGAAGCCGAGGCGGGATTTTTGCCCGGTTCGATATTTTTTAATCTTTGTTCCGCTTTTTGTCTTTCAAAATTAGTCAGGGTATTTTCATACCCGGGTTTTTGTTGGGGAAATTTTCCCGGTTTTTGCTGTGCAAAAGAAAATTGGGTGGACGCAGAAAAGATCAATGCCAGTGCAATGATTTTTGTGCAGAAGTACCCTAAACTTCGTTGAGTAAATTTTGGTTGCATATTACTATATTTTAAGGTTTGATTATTACCGGCACGCCGGCAATGTCCAGATTTTTAAAAGTACGGCAATTTAGGATATTATAAAAAAATAATCCTTTCAGGAAAGATCTACGATCGCTCCCGGTTGGATTTCGCCAACCCTAATTGATAAAACCCTTTCTGGCCGCAGGTTTCGGGGCTATCACCACTTATCCACCTCTTCCGAACTTTTTTCTGCAGGGGTATTAATTTCAGCAACGGGGGCGCCTGATTCAGCTTCGGTGGCTGTTTCCCCAGGCTTTTCTTCCGTGGATTCCGCTACCAGCGGTTCTGCGGCCTGGCTGGCTCCGTTATCCTGGTGAACCTCTTCATGATTTTCATCATGATTGAAAGCATCAAAATCAAAATCAGGCATCAGGTCCGTTTTCACATAATCGATCGCCTCACCCAGGGCCTTAATGAATTTGTTGAAATCCTCTTTGTAAAGAAATACTTTGTGCCGGTCATACCCATTATCATCAAAGCGTTTGCGGCTTTCAGTAATGGTCAGGTAATAATCGTTACCCCGGGTAGCTCTTACATCAAAGAAGTAGGTCCTTCTTTTTCCCGCACGGATGCGTTTACTGTAAATGCTCTCCATTTTTTTGTCATTGTTCTCGTACGCCACGTTATAAGATTTTAGCAGTTAAGGAAATGCTTTGGTTATTGAGATTCACAAATATAGAGATGTTTTTGATACAGCCAAATGAGTCTTTAGTCGTTAGTCTGGAGTCAGGAGTCCGGCCACTCCATACAAATTGTCGCTTATCTTTTTATGTCAGTAGATTTTTCTCATGACTCACAACTCCCGACTCAACTCCTGCTCCTGCTGACGTGCATATAACCCTGCATAGTACCCGTTTTTAGCCAGCAGGTCTTGGTGGGTGCCTTGTTCTACGATGGCCCCGTCATCCAGCACCACTATTTTATCAAAACTGAAAAGGGAGAAGATACGATGCGTGATAATAATGGCTGTTTTATCCCGGAGAAATGCGTCCAGGTTGCTGATGATCTCTTTTTCTGTACTGGCATCCACGGCGCTCAGGCAATCATCGAAGATGACCAGGTTAGGATCTTTAATGAGGGCCCGGGCTATGGAAATTCGTTGTTTTTGTCCCCCGCTGAGTGTTACTCCCCTTTCCCCGATCATCGTGTTGTATTGATCAGAAAAAAATGCAATTTCTTTATCAACGCTTGCCTGCATGGCAGCTTTTTCAACAAACCGCATTTCCGCCTGCTGCAATCCAAAGCGGATATTATTTTCCACAGTTTCACTGAATAAAAAAACATCCTGCGGAACATAACTTACCTGTTCCCTCAATGTTTTCAGATCGATCTTCTGAATATTCACTCCATCCATTTCAATGGTTCCGCTACCGGCATCATACATGCGCAACAGTAATTGGGCAATAGTGGATTTGCCGCTGCCGGTTCTTCCCACTATCGCCACTTTCTCTCCTTTTTTTATATCGAGGGTAAAATCTTTAAGCGCATGAATCCCTGTATGCGGGTAAATAAAATTTACATTTTCAAAATGGATGTTTCCCTGCAGGGGCGCCACAACAGCGCCGGGAGGATTTTGTATGGAAGGTTCTGTTTCCAGGAATTCATTGATCCTTTTTTGCGAAGCAGCAGCCCGCTGGATCATGCTGGCCGTAAGACCAATGGCGCTTACCGGGAACGTAAGCATATTGATATACATCACAAATTCAACAATTGTATTGAGGCCGATATTATGGCTGCCATGTATATAATATAAACCCCCGATCATGATCGTAAACAAAGTGCTTAACCCGATGAGCAGGGTGATAGAAGGGAAATAAATAGCTTCCACTTTTGCGAGGCCCACTGCATTCTTTTTATACGCTTCACTGTTTTTGGCAAAAAAACCAAGCATGGCTTTTTCCTGCACAAAAGATTTTATCACTCTTATTCCTGAATAGGATTCCTGCGCATTGGTGGTCAGGTCAGAAAGAGAAGCCTGGATCTTTTCACTCTTCTTATTAATGGTATTGTTGACAAAATAAATGGTGATGGCCAAAATGGGCAGGGGCATGAGTACATACATCGTTAATTCAGCATCCCGTTTCAGCATAAAAAAAACACTGAGAGAAATAATAGCGATGAGGTTGGCCAGGTACATGATAGCCGGACCGGTAAACATCCTGACCCGGCTTACATCTTCGGCAATACGGTTCATCAGGTCGCCGGTGCTGTGGGTTTTATAAAAAGCAGTATCTAATTTCTGGTAATGATTATATATTTCATTTTTCTGATCATATTCAATATGGCGGCTCATTACGATAATGGTCTGCCGCATGAGGAATAAAAAGAATCCCCGGAGTAATGCAATTATTAATATGGTAATGCCACATAAGGCCACCACTTTACCCACTGAAAAATCATGCCCTTCAACATTATAGATGAATTTATCAACCAGCGCATCATAATCAGGTTGTTTGGCCGGAGCTCTATAACCCGCCATCTTCAGTGATCTCTGAACATAATCAATGATAAAACCGGTGACCTGCGGCGAGAGAACGTTGAAATAATTGGAAAGGAAAACAAACACAATACCAATGCCCAGCCGGATACGGTATTTCCAGAAATATTTATTGAGGGCTTTGAGCTGTTTCAAGTAAAAGCTTTGCTGTAAAATTAGCTGACTGGGAGAAGATTATTGAAAACAGGGAAAATTGTTAGTGCCCCATTTTGACACCCGGATAATCCGGAGTTCTGTCACACCGGGCTTGACCCGGTGTCTTTTTCCCAAACAACATAATAAAAAAGGAAAGATGCCCCGATGTATCGGGGCATGACAACTCCCAAAGAAAAGGGGACTTCATTATAAGTCCAAACTGATACACTACTTACCTTTCCCAGTTGAGCGAGTTCCCCCAGCTTTCCTAATTTTATTATCCCGGAGAGTTGCCGGAGCGGTCGAACGGGGCGGTCTCGAAAACCGTTGTGCCAGCAATGACACCCAGGGTTCGAATCCCTGACTCTCCGCTTTCAGCCTCCTGAGCCCTGGCGAAGGAGGCTTTTACATTCTGTCAATGAAATGACTACTTAGGAAGCTTAGATTCTTTTGAAACAGTTGCTGTTTTTCATTTGTAGCTTTACATCAGGTTTTACCATTATCCATTTTAAATACAACCGTATGGAACATAAAAAGAAGTTAGAAGAACTGAATGCAGAGTCGCTTCAGAAAGTAGAAGACTATTTAAAAACGAAAGGAACATTAAAAGAAGAACATCACGAAAAACTGCATAAGGCAAAAGAAGAATGGCAGGTGGCCTGGAACAAACTGATGGAAGCGCTGCTGATACTGGAAAGAATTGAGATCTGAAAACAAGGTACAAGGCTCCTGACTCCTGACTCCAGACTCCTCCCCGATCCCGTCATTCTTATGATTTAAATCATTTTTAAGATTTGCGACCATTTTTATTTTCACAAATAAAAAGGAGGTCGCCATGATGAATTCAAAAGAAATCGCAAAACTGGTCGGTCCCACCATTATTGCAGTCACTATATCCGAAACGATCAATGTACATATCTGGGCAGCCAATGTTGCCGCCGGTATTCATCTCAATGGCGGATTATTATTTCTCGGGGGACTTTCAATTATCCGTATTCATAACCATTGGGTTCGCAGCTGGATCATACTGGTAACTCTCGTTGGCTGGTTTATCCTGCTGCTTGGCTTATTCAGGATGTTCTTTCCTGAGATGCAACTCGAGGGTGCAAAAAATACCACGATGGTGACCGGGTTAACCATGTTGGTTCTTGCCGTCGGTATTTTTTTAACATACAAAGCCTTTATTGGAAATGTGACTAACCCTGAAAATAAAAAACATTAAAAGAATTTTTATGCCAACCATGAAAGAAGCAACAAGGGATTTCCTGGCACACAAGTGTATTGCGGTAGCCGGAGTTTCCCGTACACAAAACAAAGCAGCGAATCTCATTTACCGGAAGTTGCGCACCGAAAGTTACAAGGTATTTGCCGTCAATCCAAATGCCACAAGGGTGGAGGGTGATAACTGCTATCCCAACCTTAAAGCCATTCCTGAAAAACCGGAAGGAGTGGTGATCGTCACCAAACCAGAAATTACTGACCAACTTGTAAAGGAATGTCTGGAGTTGGGAATAAAAAATGTCTGGATGCACAAAGGGCCGGATTCAAAAACGGCCAGCGTTTCTGCAAAGGCTGTTGACCTTTGTCACAAACATGGTATCGCCGTTATTCCCGGGGGATGCCCGATGATGTATTGCAGCCATGCAGACATGGGGCATCGGTTTATGCGCTGGCTGCAAAATCTTACCGGGAAACTGCCCAAAGAGGTTTAATAATAACGTTTGTCATTCCGGGCTTGCCTGCCCCGATGAAAATCGTGGGACCCGGAATCTTTCTCCAACCCGCAATTTTTTTGCCCAGGTAAAAAAGCTTTGGTAGCTTACATATAGTCGCCAACCCAATCTGCTATAAAGTTTTCATCTTCCACTCTTTTGGGTTTCTTGCTGCTGTCTTTTATTGCTGCACAGTTTTTGAAGTGCCGGCCAACCAACCCACAACAAAAGTTGAATTTGTAAAATCTGAGAACAAAAATGCTATGAAAAAAACAATTCTTATACTATTGGCCCTGGTGAATGTAAATTCAGCCCATGCACAAAAAGACACGGTCTGGAGAAAAGGAGGACTGGTTGCATTAAACTTCTCGCAGGTCTCGTTGACAAACTGGGCAGCAGGCGGACAAAACTCAATCGCAGGCAATTCGATCATATATTATTTTGCCAATTATAAAAGAGGAAAAAATGCATGGGATAATAATTTTGACTTAGGTTATGGCCTTGTACTGCAGGGAAAGGATAGCCGCATGGTCAAAAGCGATGACAGGATCGATCTCAGTTCCAAATACGGCAGGCAAGCGTCTGCGCATTGGTATTATTCTGCGCTTTTTAATTTCAGAAGCCAGTTTACTGCCGGGTATAATTACCCGAATGATTCCGTTGTTATTTCTAAATTTCTATCACCCGGTTATCTGTTACTGGCTCCCGGAATGGATTATAAACCCAATGGTCATTTCTCGCTTTTTCTTTCCCCGGCAACCCTTCGTTTTGTTGTCGTGACCGATAAATTACTTTCTGCCAATGGCGCATTCGGGGTTGATCCAGGAGAAACCATTAAAACCGAAGCCGGCGCTTTTTTAAGAGCGACCTTTAAAAAAGATCTTAACCCTGTCCTGAACCTTCAAACCTCGCTTGACCTGTTCAGTAATTATTTGCGCCATCCTCAGAACATGGATATAAACTGGCAAACACTTTTTTTGCTTAAAGTAAGCAAGTATATTTCAGCAAGTCTTTCTTTACAGGTGCTGTATGATGATGATACAAAGATCATATTTTATAAAGATGATGGGACAACTGTTGATCATATTGGGCCCGGCACTCAATTTAAAGAAGCGATTGGAATTGGCTTTGCCTATAAGTTTTCAGCTGTTACGGTTAAATAACCATCTCCTGGTTTTACGCCGCGGTTGCTGTACTGAGCTCTGAGCTTGTCGAAGAGTCGAAGTATCTTCCACCAACCGCACGAATAGCAATGTCTCCGCCTTGGTTGGTGTCCTAAAAATAAAACGCCACGGTGTCGCTGCACGCACCGGAATTATTTAATATGGTAGTGATGCTTGAGACACGCATCACGGCATCGGAAAGAAAAAAAAGGCTGCTCTTGCGGCAGCCTCTTTTGATATCTTGATTTCGTTAATTTATTGTGGCCCTGTAACAGCATTCATTTGAAGCGTTACCGCAGTTTGTGCCAACAGCCTTCCATTTATTGATGCGCCTGTCTGCAAATTTATAGCTGTCTGCCCTAAAATATTCCCTTCAAAATGACTGGTCGTTCCGAGCGTAACGGCGCCGGATGCCTGCCAGAAAATATTTTTGGCTTGTGCACCTCCCGTTAAGATCATGTTCACTGCAGAACTCATATTAAGGGTTCCGTCAACCTGGAATATCCAGACATCGTCCGGACCGCCCGAAATGGTGATATCCGTTGGGATGATAACTGCACTTGTCCATTTATACAAGCCATGTGTAAGCGTTAAGCCCCCGATATTTCCGGCGCCTAAATTCATGAAATTAGGGTTAGATCGTCCGGCGGCGTCAGTATATGCGGTTTGCATATCACTTATTGCTGTGGTTAGCATGCTGGCGCTGGTCAACCTGCATGGAAGAGGACCGGCTGCATCAACTGTATATATTGAGCCCGTTACTTCAGTACAAGTTACAAGTATAGCTGCACCTGTAATTGGACTTGATCCGATATTTCCGGTAATAGCAGAGCTGGGAACATCGGTGATCCCCGATTGTGACAGGATAACAAATTTGCCTGCAACTCCAAGATTTACCGGGTTTGGGTATAGATAAACTGGCCGGGTACCTTCTGAAGACATCCCGGAAGCTTTATTGGGATCCACATTTTTTTGGCAACCTCCCAATAATGCAACCAATAGCATGGCTACGGCCGGTAATAATAATTGTTTAGAACTTTTCATAGTAATAGAATTTAATTGTGAATTATATTAATTTTTAAGTTACTTACTGATACGGGTGCAAGCTGGGTCAATTAATTTTATTATAGTTACAATATTCAACATCCTTATTGCATAGTTCACACATTGTTCATGCTTTGATAATGTTTGGCCAATTATTTTTGTACGGGTTACACAATTCAACATGGTTGTTACATAGTTCATACATTACTCAAACGCCACGGTGTCGCCTCACGCACCGGAATTATTTATTATGGAAGTGATGCGTGAAGACCTGCCTACCGGCAGGCAGGCACCCGCCACAACGTAAGTTCAGAACGGGTCCGCTGTGACGAGTATAATAATGTTTGTCGTGCCCTCCCCTGTCATTCCGGCACGCCCTGGAATTGATATCCATTAACCTTCGTACATTAGGTGAAAATAGAAGTATATGCCAACTACTAACAGAAGAAATTTTTTAAAAGCCTCAGGGCTTGTACTGCTGCCCGGCTTTTTACCATCATTACACAGCATTGCTGCTGAAACAAATAAAAAATATTTACCTGCTGATGAGCCAAAGGTGAAATTTTTTTACGACGGCGAATGGTTCGATGGCTCCGCCTACTGGGACCAATTGCAGCAGGCCAATAACAAACAACCGATCAAAGTGGACCGGTATGGGAACGGTGGCGCCGTGGATGATCTGCAAAAAAAATTTGAAGCCATCACCGGAAAAGAAAAAGCGATATACATGCCCACAGGAACCATGGCGAACCAATTGGCCATCGCTGTGCTGAGTGGAGAGAACAGCAAAGTATTTGTGCAGGACAGCAGCCATGTGTACCGTGATGAAGCAGATGCAGCGCAATCTGTTTTTAATAAACGGCTGATACCACTGGCAAAAGATGAAACTTATTTTACAGCCGATGCATTAAAGCGGGCCATAGAAAACCTGGATCATGAGGAAGTTTTTAAAAGCGGTATTGGTTGTGTATCTATTGAAAACCCGGTGCGCCGTACCAATGGATGTATGGTGCCCATTGATGAAATAAAAAGGATAAGTGAATATTGCCGCAGTAATAATATCAAACTTCATCTGGATGGCGCCCGTATCTATATGGCATCCGCCTGGTCGGGTATACCTGTTAAAGAATATGCTTCTTATTTTGATACCATTTATATTTCCCTGTACAAATATCTTGGTGCAAGCGGTGGGGCCATTTTATGTGGTGATAAAGCAGTGATGGATAAAATGCCGCACCTTATCAAAATACATGGTGGAAGTTTGTTTGGCAACTGGCTGAATGCGGCCATGGCACTTCACCGGCTGGAGGGAATTGAAGAACGTTTGCAGGAAGCGAAAAAAAGATCAGCAGAAATTTTTGCATCATTGAACCAGGTGCCGGGAATAAAGATAAATGCATTGGATGGTGGCAGCAATATTTATAATATGCACATCCCCGCCGGCATTACCGTACAAAAATTTGGAGAGTATTTAAATAATAAATATTCTATCCTCATTCCACGACCGGATAAAAATGGCGATATGAAGATCGCTGTGAATGAAACCCTGCTGTACCGGGATACAAAATACATCGTGGAAGCCTTTAAAGATGCGATTAAAATAGCCGGGGGTTAATTTGTGAATTAGTTAATTGGGTATTGGTTAACCAGGTCTTTATGCGGAGGTTTCGTACAGATATTGACTATTCTTGCAATCGAGCCTGCCCGAATTAACCAATTAACTAATTAACCAATCAACCAACCACGGCGTAATGCTGAACTGTTTCCCATAAATTAATCTATCTTATGCTCAAATTTGTTTTATGCGACGTTTCATTTTTCTTTTTTTTATTTCGTTTTTAAGCTTGCTTTCACCTGCACAACTGTCTTATACCTTAACCTATAAGGATAGCTCATCAGCAGTGGTAAAAATTTCCATACAATTGCCAACAGCCTTAAAAGGCCCGTTAAGTTTTATTATGCCACGTTCTGTACCGGGTGGCTATGGCATCCTGATGTACGATAATTTTATACAGAAACTTTATGCCATCGGCAGCCATGGCGAAAAAATTGTTATGGTAAGAGATGATCATGCTGCACCCCGCTGGTATTACAATGACAGCGTCAAAACAGTGAGCCGTATTGAATACGAGGTAAACCTCGATGAGATGGAACGGAAAAACGCTCCTTCTGACGCTTCTGTTATAAGACCGGGATTTGTCAGCATTCTTAATTACTCGGTTTTTGGCTGGGTAGATGGAACAGAAAACCTGCCTGTACAATGCCATGTTGAAACATTTGACAAATGGCCCATATTCTCGACCATCCACCCTGTCAGCTCCATGGAAAAGGGCCTGTTGAAGTTTACTACAACAAATTATTACCAGCTGGCAGACGGGCAGTTTTTTATGGGTCCTGGTTTTCGTATTAAAGCATTCACCGGGATCGTTCCGCTTTTTGTGGCATCCTATTCTCAAGCCGGAGAGGAATGGCTCGATGATTATGGCTTGCAGGGAACAATGAGTATGGGGATATTAAATGATTATTTTGGCGAGATCCCATTTAAACAATATTCAATTATGCTACGCAATGTCATTCCGCTTGAACCCGGCAACTACCCGCCTTTTGGAATGGAACACCTGCAGAGTTCTACATTTTTTGGCGATACTTCCGGTATAAGAAGAGTGCCAATGAGTAAAGAAAATGTGATGAGAACCATACCAACTTACCTCCATCACATGGCTCATGCATTCATTCCCCTTCGTTGCTATGGTGATACATACCGGCCTTATGTACTTGAAATACCTCCCATCATCAATAATATATGGTTCAATGAAGGTTTCATGTGGTTTCTGCCTTACGACACGCTACACAGTGAAAGAATGAAAAAAAACTTTTACAACAATGTATATAACACTTCAACTGTTATTAAAAAGATGTCATTACAGGAATTATCGCAGTCGGCCTCAACCATGTATGCCACAGATTTCAGGCTGGGATTGTCGGTTTATGCAAGGGGCGCATTAATGGCTATGGAAATGAATAATTATCTTAAAGAAAAAACAGCTGGCAATAAGTCCCTGAAAGATGTTTTCCATTACCTCTACAACTGGTCAAAAGAAAATAAGCGGCCATTTACAGCAGAAGAGTTCCCGGCGCTCATTAATAAAGCCTGTGGAATTGATCTAAGTGTGATCTATAAAAAATGGCAGTTACCTATTGAATAGTTTTTTCTACGCCGTTGTTGGTGGCTGACTCCTGCATCGCCATCGGCGGCCTTTCTGCCCTGGCGGGTGTTTGGTAAAAGAAACACAACAGCCGGCTTATCAATATGTTTCCTTATCAGTTCCGGTACTGATAAATATCATTTACATTCCGGCGCTTAGTTCTCATCTTACATCATCATTCATCAAAAACAGAGCTATGAAAAAGATAAAGCTGGGTCCCGGTTTCACCATTTTCATCTTGTTTTTCGGCATCGCGGCACTGGATGCCTTTCAAACACATAACGGGTCAAGAATTATTTTTTGGTTGGCTATCGGTTTTGTATTCCTGCTGGCAGATAACCTCAAAAAAGCGTGACAACTGGTTAATTGGTTAACTGGGTATTGGTTAATTAGGTCTTTACGAGGGGTGTTCTATATGTATTGACTATTCTTACAATCGAGCCTGGTCCCAATTAACCAATCAACTAATCAACCAACCACCGACTGCTTATTATATTTATTCCGGTACTCAATAGGTGTAAGCCCGGTAATTTTTTTGAAGATGGTACGGAATGCCTTGGTATCAGTGTAGCCTACATCAAACATAACTTCATTGATGTTCTTGCGGCTGCTTTCAAAACTCCGCTTGGCTGCTTCGATCTTCACCCGTTGTATATATTCAACTACCGTGTTGTTGGTGGCTTTCTTAAAGCGCCGTTCAAAACTTCTGCGGCCAATGGCAAATTTATTGGCTAACTGGTCCACGGTCATCTTCTCCATATAATTGGCTTCAATGAATTCCTGTGCTTTTAATATATCTGCATCTTCATGTTCTTTCTGTCCCTGGAACAGCATAAATGCCGACTGGCTGTCCCTGTCAATATCAATAGCAAAATATTTGGAAGCAAGTATGGCTGTATTGCGGTCGGTATATTTCTCTACTAAGTATAACAATAAATTCCAGTAAGAATTGGCGCCGCCGCTTGAATAGATGCCATGCTCTTCTGTGATGATGCTTCC
>JBGPKR010000080.1:0-14872 GCA_041486045.1 Chitinophagaceae bacterium
ACCTGATTCAGCCTGGTAGGATCAGCAAGTACAGATCTTTTCAGGTTGGCATCCACTTTCACTTTCAATGTCACCCCTTTTTCTTCATACTGTGGTACAAAGGGAGATATAACCTTATTAATAAACTTTGGAATATCCACAATGGCTTTCTCCAATTGAATCCTGTCAGCTTCCAGTTTGCTCAGGTCAAGAATATCGTTGATCAGGTTGAGCATATGTTCTGAAGAGAATTTCAGAATACTCAACTGATCTTTTTGTGCAACAAGAAATTTGTCCTCCAGCAACAGGTTGGTGGATCCGATAATTCCGTTCAGCGGTGTACGTAATTCATGGCTCATATGAGACAGGAATTGCGATTTACTGAAAGCCAGTTCTTCTGCTTTTTTCTTTGCAACCTGCAATTCATAGAATATCTGGCTTTTCTCTGTAATATCAATTATTGTAATCTTCTTATAATATTTCTCATGGTATTTAAATGAAACAACGCTGACACTTGCCGGAAATGATGTGCTATCCATCCGGAGACAGGTCAGTTCACCCTCCCAGTTACCCGATGTATTGTACATGGCTCCTGCAAACTCTTCATTTCCTCCTTTTCCGGGTTCAAGAAACAGGTCACAGGCCGGTCTGTTAGATAAAGATTCAGTTCCCTTCACTGCAAATAAAGAAGATGCATAGCGGTTACAACTGCTGATGAGCCCGTTTTCTGTATCTACAATAATTTCAGTGTGCAAAGAGCTGTTGAAGATAGTATCAAGAAAAACTTCTTTATTCCTGAGTTCAGTCTGCTTTCTGTTATTTTCTTTAGCCAGGTTAAAGGACATCCATATAATCAGTGAAAAGGAGAGAATAATATTAACAAAGAAGTTTCCTCCTGCTTTCTCATTTGCTGCCCCGCCCATCAAAATACTGTCTGATGCAAAAACAACAGCAGCAAGAAAAGAACCGATACCCACCCGGTAAGTTAGTACTACATTTTTTTTATTCGCCAGGTCGGTTAAAAAACTAAAACTGATAATACAGGGGAAGAAAAACAAAAATACACCTGAACTTAACCCTTCCACAAACGTCAGCATGATCAAAGCCAGGTTGATTGAACAAAGCATGAGTGCATAGGCTTCCTTTACCCTGTTACTGTCTATCAGGTACCGGGCAACTATCAGCCCGATGCAGGTAATAGAAGTGATGATGTAACTGAAAACTAAATTGCTTAAGAAATTTAAAAAGGAAGTGACAAATAATAATGAAAATGCCGTGATCTGAAAATACCTCAATCTTGAAACAAAAGAGTCTTCATTAAAATAGCGGGTGGATGTAAACCAATCTGAGAACTGGAACCAGATTTTGGAAGTCACATTTTTTATCCTCATTTGATTAATCATAGTTACTTTTTAGGTAATTGAATTGGATCTTATCTTTTTCCTGTAAAAGAGAAATCTTAAATCCCGGATTACAGGTATGATTGGGTAAAAGGATATACTTATTAAACAGCCTCCCTGAAAGATTCCATTTCGATAGTTGCCTGCACCCAGCTTCTTTCCACTGCCTGCATTAATTCCGCAAAATCAGTTGCAATGGAGAAATGAGTATCCACTTCGGAGCATTTTAATTCCAGGTTTTTAAACGAACCCGCCACCTGGGGTATGCCCAGGTACATGAAAGAAGGGCCATGAAAATGCAGCACTCTTTTCAGGGAGTTGAGATTGCCTGATTCAAAAGCTGAATAAAGATTTTTCTTTATCTCAGGATAACTGCTGAGAAATACGGAAAACACCTGAATCTGACTGTCTTTGCAATCTCCATAAAGGTTTAGAAGTACTTCCCTGTCGAGTTGAATTGTTTTCATTTGTATGGATTTATTTTAAAAAACAGGCGTTCAGTATTCCAGTTCGATGATAAGTAAATCTACCAGAATATAACTGCTTGTTTTTACTTAGTACAAACTAAGTGCTTTTTTCTGTTTTACACAACGTAACAATACCAGGAAGTTTTACGAATGGTCTGTTAAAGCCATATTTTTATTTGTTAGCTGAACTGAAATTCAACTCATTACCCAAGCCAGCAGCAATCCCTCAAACCGGCGATAGTGAATACTCAGTTCCAGGTCATTTTTGGAAAAAAAACAATCAATTGTTTCGTTTCCTTCATGTTGCTTTTTCAACAGAATATGCTGGCGAAAATCCACTCCTCCGTTACCATACCATTTAAAAACTGCTTCTTTGGCCGACCAGAGGAGAGTCAGGAGTTCTGAGTTCAGAGTTCGGAGTCGGTTCGTATAAAATTGTTGCTGTTCCTTACGGCTCAGAAATTTATGCATGATATTTTCAACTTTGGAAGTCGGGATCTCAATATCGATCCCCACCCTGCTGACCTTACTTACAATAGCAGCAGCATAATCACCGCAATGTGAGATCGAAAAATGATACTGTTCATCCGGCAGGAAAGGTTTTCTTGTATCGGCGATCTCTATCAGATGGTAGGGGAAGTCTGGGAAAAGGTATTGCAGTAAAAACCGCCCGGCCAGGTGTTGCAGCCGCTTATGCGGATGCGTCACATCCCGGTGCTGGGGCACATTTCCTTTGAAGAACTCTTCCGTCTCTTCAATTTTCCAGATACCCAGCCTTGTACTTTCGTTAACCTCCTGTTGAAAAAAAATCGGCATTAGTTATTGTTTCGTCTTTATTTTGCTTTGTTGCAAATGCTGAGTAAAGATATGGAGCACAAGAGTGCGACGCAACAGGCGATGATAGTAGTAATGCAGCCGGGCTTATAAAAATAATTGAGGGGATTGCTTCGGCTTCGCCTCGCAAAAAAATAGAAAATGATACTCTCCGACACACGGATACTGGAAGAAATAGAAAAAGGCACTATTAAAATTGTTCCTTATGACAGGGAATGCCTGGGCAGTAATTCCTATGATGTTCACCTGGGAAAGACATTGGCAACCTACAAAGAACACATGATCGATGCAAAGAAGCACAATCATATTGAATATTTCGAAATACCGGACGAAGGTCTTGTTTTATATCCGCATATTTTTTACCTCGGTGTTACAGAGGAATATACCGAAACCCATGCCCATGTTCCCTTCCTCGAAGGCAAATCATCTACCGGGCGTTTGGGAATAGATATTCATGCTACAGCCGGTAAAGGTGATGTTGGTTTTTGCGGCAACTGGACCCTGGAAATTTCTGTAAAACAACCGGTAAAAGTTTATAAAAACATGCCCATTGGCCAACTGATCTATTTTCCGGTGGACGGTGAAATTGAAATTAAATACAACGAGAAGAAAAATTCCAAATACAGCAACCAGCCTGATAAACCGGTGGAAAGTATGATGTGGAAGAATAAGTTCTAGTCGTGAGTTTGGAGTCGTTAGTCGTTAGTCGTTAGTCAGAACCTTTCGAACTATGAACCCAATAATATTTTGAATGAACGACTCCAAACTCCTAACTCCCGACTTATGACTCATGACTAAAGACTAACGACTCATAATGCTTCAGTTCCAAACTTCTTATAATAAGCAATCATCCAACTCACCACTTCATTGTAGCTTCTTTTTCCAGCCGGCTGATTGTTGGCTCTTAAAAAATAACCATAACCCCACATGATAGCATCCTGAACGAAGTTGTTATACCTGCGGTAAAAATCTTTTAACTCCTTTACATCTTTCACCACTTGCGGATGTCTTTTTTCCTGGAATGATCTTGCCAATGCAGTATCCCTGCGGATGATCTCGCTGATAGCATAATTATACATGTCGAAATATACAGAGTACCGGAACACATCAGATTCATAGGAACGGCAGGCAAGAAAGCCGACAAAGTTGGCTTCATTCTCCTTGGCATATCCAAGCTGGTGTGCCATCTCGTGCGTGGTTACGAAGGGTTCCAGGAAACGGGGAATGGTCGTATTCACCTGTCCTTCGCCTGAAAAAGGATTATAATAACCCTGGAAACCAAGATAATTTCCAAGATAACTGTAGATGGAAGGTTTAATGGATACAGGATTGTATTTTAGAAAAGCATATTTTTTCCCCAGTTCCCCGTAAGCCTCACAGGCGCCGTTGAATAATATTTTCTTCCTGTCAAATGAATCCCGCTGGGCTTCTGTAACAAAATCAGCATAATAATTCACCCGGCTTTGAATAACAGTGGTCAGCGTATCCAGGTCGGCCAGGGAATATTTTTTTACGTCCAGCCCCAGTTGGTGGGCAATGCCCCGGCGGTTATAATTCAATCCCCACAAGAGGTTAAAAAAAACATATACAAACAGGAAAAAGAAAATGATCTGCTGCAAACCCGCAATAAAATATTGCCGGTTCAGACGTCGTTTAATAATGGCTTTAAAAAACTGGAATGTTTTATAAAGTATCACCACTATTAAAAATCCATAAAACAGGTCGCCAACACTGACAGGCAACCAGCCAAAAAGAAAACGTTGCGCTTTGGCAATCCGGGGAAATATGCCCTGGCTATAGTTTCTTTCCACCCAATCCGGGTACCAGGATGCCCATTTGATAAGTATGGTCAGCACGATAAGTAAAACCCAGCTCCAGCTTTTCATCAGGGCCGCAAATAAACGGGCAATAAATTTTTGCAAGTAATTAGTAGTTAAGGATTAAGGAATTTGGCTAAAGTACCAAGAATTCAATAAAAAACTGCAAATTACTGATTCTCTATTCCCCGTTTCCCCCTACCTTTGCACACTCTTTAAAAAGTCGACAGATGAGCCGCCGCCGGGAGTTTGAGATTGCTTTTGTGGGATTAAAACCCGGTGTACATGAGTACAATTATTCAATTGACGATAAGTTCTTTGAGGCCTTTCATCAGCAGGATTTCCACAGCTGCAAAGCCCATGTAAAATTGCTGCTTGATAAAAAAAGCAGTTTCATGCAATTGAAATTTGAAGTGGGTGGTACCCTGGAAGTTACCTGTGACAGGTGCAATAATAATCTGCCATTGGAACTGTGGGATGAATTCAATATCACCGTAAAAATGGTGGAAGAGCCGGAACTGATGAATGGCCAGGAAGATGACCCCGATATGTATTATATCGCCCAGGGAGACAGTCATATTGATGTGGCCAACTGGATCTATGAATTCATCAGCCTCAGCCTCCCGATGCAGAAAACCTGTAAATTTGAAGCCATGGACGGACCCTGGTGCAATGGGGCCGCATTGGATCTGCTGAAAAAAATGGAGCCTGAAGAAAACAAAGTAATAGAAAACCCGATCTGGAAAGGATTGGAAAAGTTTAAAGATCTTGACTAGTGAGTGGTGAATTGTGAGTGGTGAGTATCGTGATGATAGTTGACTCACTACTGACCACTCACAAACCATAAAAGGAATTTACGAATTATTAATATTTGAGTTATGCCAAATCCGAAACGCAGACACAGTCAGCAAAGAAGCGCAAAGCGCAGAACGCATTATAAAGCCGTTACTTCCACATTAACAACTGACAGCACAACAGGTGAAACACATGTTCGCCACCGGGCCCATGTAAGTGAGGGTAAGCTTTATTACAAGGGAAAAGTGGTAGCAGAAAAATCCCCTGTTAAAAAATAAAGGAATTAAATACCATCCTGATAGCTATCGGGACTAAAGTTCCAAATACCAAACATGGTAACAACCTGTTATCATTGGGATTTGGAATTTGTTGTTTAGGAATTTGTATCTTGAATTTGCTATGAATATCGGGATTGACATGATGGGTGGCGACTATGCCCCGCTGGAAGCAGTGAAGGGAGTGCATCTCTACCTGTCCGGTCATACTAATCCTGCCGACCTGCTGCTTATTGGCGACAAAGAGCAAATTGAGAAGCTTCTTGCAGAACAAAACATTGCAGCTGATCATATAAAAATTGTTCATGCAGAACAGGTGATTGATATGCATGAGCAGCCTACCAAAGCATTAAAAGAAAAACAAAGATCTTCCATTGCAATAGGTTTTCATTTGCTGGCTTCCGGCAAAACAGATGCCTTTATCAGCGCCGGCAATACCGGGGCGATGCTGGTTGGGGCATTGTTCTCTATCAAATCACTGCAGGGAGTCATAAGACCGGCTATTTCGAGCATCATTCCAAAAACCGGCGGTGGCTCAGGTTTATTGCTCGATGTGGGCCTGAACGCCGACTGCAAGCCGGAACAACTGAACCAGTTTGCCATCATGGGCACTGTTTATGCCCGGCTTATACTGGGTATAGATGATCCCAAAGTTGGATTGATAAATGTTGGTGAAGAAGAAGGAAAAGGGAATTTACTGGCACAAGCTGCCTACCCTTTACTAAAGGAAAACAGGCATATCAATTTTATCGGCAATATTGAAGGCCGTGATGTTTTACTGGACAAAGCTGACATAATCGTGTGTGAAGGCTTTACCGGGAATATTATTCTCAAAATGGCGGAATCATTGTATGAGATCATCCAGCAAAAAAAAATGAAGGACGAATATTTTGAACGATTCAATTTTGAAAACTATGGTGGCACCCCGGTATTGGGTGTAGCCAAACCTGTTATCATTGGTCATGGTATTTCCGGCGCCAAAGCTTTTATGAACATGATACATCTTGCACAGGTAATGATCGAAAAAGATGTGATGCAGAAGATGAAAGAAGAACTCTCCTGAAAGATACTGCCTGGTTATTTCTTTTTTTCCACAAAAAGTCAAATAGCAATTTGGGATGTAACTAAAATTTTTGTAATGGTTATCTTTAGCTGTCAAACCTGAACATTGAAATTCTTTTTTACCATATTCACTTTTTTGGCTTTTGCCTTGCTGGCTGATGCACAGCCCGATAATAAGGACCTACCCGGCGACCCTTCCCGATTTGTTGCAGCAGAAAAAACAATTTTTTACAAGCTGGGGGAAAGGATACTGCCTATCAGGATATTTCAATATGGCGATCTGAAAAATATGGTTTGCATCAATCTTCATGATAACGAAAACACATCTGTGGAGGCAGCAAAATCGGTACTGGAACTGAATGGTGGCACACTTATAAAAGTTGAGAATAATGACCAGCGGGTTGTCCGGTTCAGATTGAGAGGAGTTACTTATGGTTTTGACCCCAACAGGATATTTTCACGGGTGGGCATTGAACAGACATTGAAGGAAAACAGCAGGACAAGCCAATGGGCCATCGAAGAAGTTGAAAAATTCACAGAACGGTTGTTACAACTAATACCAGGCAATACATCCTGTATAGTGGCCTTGCACAATAATACAGATGAGGCTTATTCGGTTACAACCTATTTAAGCGGAAATCAAAGACAGCATGATACTAAAGCAGTTCATATTGCCGGTTTGCAGGATGTTGATGATATCGTCTTTACAACGGACAGTCTTTTATACCAGAAAATGGCTGATAATGGATATAACAGCATCTGGCAGGACAATGTGAATGTTCGCAAGGACGGTTCATTAAGTGTTTATTGCGGTGAAAAAGGGATACGCTATATCAATATTGAAACACAGCATGGCAAATTTGACCAGTATACAGAAATGCTGGGAAAATTTTTGATGATCCTGGCTGAAGAAAATAAAAATCTTACTGAAACTTTTCACGACTCCCGGCCCATCATCACAAATCCCCAAAAACCTGTTGATAATTAATAGAAAAACTTTTGGCACAAAGGCGCTGAGACTGTATTTTTGCACTCCTTTAAAAGGAAAGGTTGATCTCGTAGCTCAGCTGGTAGAGCACAACACTTTTAATGTTGGGGCCCAGGGTTCGAATCCCTGCGGGATCACCGGGAAAGTCTCTGGTATCAGAGACTTTTTTTATGTCATTTACTTATATCTTATATTCAAAAAAACTTGACAAGTATTATGTCGGGTCTTGCATTAATCTTGAGAGAAGGTTATATGAGCATAATACCGGACATTCAAAATTTACAAGCCTGGGAATTCCATGGATAATTGTTTATACCGAAGAGTATGAAACGACCGGACTAGCCAAAAAAAGAGAAATGAAAATAAAACGTATGAAATCAAAGAAATATATTGAGGATTTGATTTCGAAGGGTAGAGCATCCCGATTTTAATCGGGAGGGCCCCCGATCCTAATCGGGGCGGGATCACCGGGAAAGTCTCTGGTATCAGAGACTTTTTTTATGCCATCCGTCAATGATCATTTTCATTCTTTAGTAACTCATAATCCGATACCGTATCAATATCTGTTATCCCTTCCGGAAATGGAATCGTCGCCACTTTTTCCGGGTTATCGCTGATCAGTTTCCTGGCGCCCTTATCTCCTTTCAGTTCCAGTAAGGCCGGGAAAAAACTTTTATGAAACAATGCCGGTATCCCGATATTATCTCCATAACTGCTCGCCACGATGGGCATTCCGGTTTCCTTTTTTTTTGCTGATAATTTTAATAATAAAGAACTGCTTACATAAGGTTGGTCGCAGACCATAAAAATAATATGACCGGTCCCGGGTATTGTGTTCATAATATTTTCTAATCCACAACGTATGGAAGAAGCCATACCTTCCTCCCACCCGGCATTTTCAACTATAATAACCGGCTTATCTTTCAATTCATTCCTTATTATTTCAATGTTTGCACCCAGCACTACAAATACTGATTGGCAACCGGTTTCCAATGCCTCATCCACTGCATGCCTTAACAGGTTTTTCCCTTTGTAAGACAGCAATTGTTTGGGACTGCCTAACCTTGATGATGAGCCTGCGGCAAGGATCACAATGGCATGTTTTTCAATCGAAGTATTAGTATTTGCCATCAATGTAATTTTCTGTTTTCTACCTGTCTCCCTGGTCCGGGATGAATAGCGTCTTTGCTATCACGAAGCGACATCCCTTTCCTGCCTGCAAAAACAGCTTTTATTTCAGCAATGATACTCAGGGCTATTTCTTCTGAAGTTTCAGCGCCTATCTCTAACCCAACCGGTCCATAAATTGAACTCAAATGTTTTTTTGTCAACTCCATTCCCTGGTCCATTAACTCAGCGAACATCCGTTCCAGTTTTTTCTTGGGTCCCAATACACCTATGTATGTTACATTACGTTCCAGCAATGCTTTCAGCATAGCAAGGTCATAATTATAGTTATGTGTCATCAGTACAAATACAGTTTGTTCATCAATGGGTACCTGTTCCAGCACGTTCTCCGGTTTACTGACCAAAACCTGGCATGCACTGACGAAACGTTCCGGTTTTGCATGCGTATTACGGCCATCCACTACCCTTGCTTCCCAGCCAAGTAAGTCAGCCATATTAACCAAAGGAATGGCATCATTGCCGGCGCCAACTGCCACCAATGAAACGGGAGGTTTTAAAAATTCAATGAATGCAGTATATGTGCTTTCTTCCGAATTATAGTTTTTAAAAGATGACACTTGTGTTGCCATGGCCAGCTTTACATCATCCATTACAGCTTCCTTTATTACCTCAACAGGGATATCACCGGTGATCGTATGATCTTCTTCATAGAGTAAACAGGTGCCAACCTGTGGTTTATTCTTTTCTTCTGTTGAAAATAAAGTAACAAGAACTGATTTTTGTCTTTTGGAAATCGCTTTTTGCAAAAGGGTGATCGGGTTGTTTTTTGTTTCAACATCAATGGGTTCAAAAAGAACCTGGATCAATCCGGCACAACCAAGTTGCACCCCGACTGAAACATCATCTTCGCCGGTAGTATCATAGGTCACCAGTTTAGAATATTGTTGTGCAATGACCAGCAATGCTTTTCTCAATGCATCTCCTTCCAGGCATCCGCCACTGATGGCGCCCGTGAGTTGTCCTTCATCATTGACCAGCATGCGGGCGCCGGGTCTGCGGTAAGATGAACCATCTAATTGAACAACTGATGCAAGAGCAGTTCTTTTCCCCGCTGCCATACAATTGTCAAATGCTTTTATGATTTCCCTGATTTCTTTCATGCCAATACAAATTTCCCGATAATCAGGTACAAAAAAAATATAAGTTCTTTTTCATCTTATTGAGAAAATAATGGTCCTGATTACCCGCTTCATTTGTTCAAAACAGGTACTTCCCTGCACGATAAATACCAGGCACAGGGTACTGAAATCCGATTTCAAAGGAAATACCATATTATATTAATTTACCTGGAATCAGAATAAATTAAGGCGTCTTAATTTTTTATCTGGATTTTCATCTTAGGTTTGTATTTTAATAAAAAAAATGAACTACTATAAGGATAAAGTTGTTGTTGTTACCGGCGGAACCGAAGGTATCGGCAAAGCCCTGGTGGCTTCATTAATTGAACAGGGAGCCAGAGTGGCCACCTGCGGCCGCAATCATGATAAGCTCTACCGGCTTCAAACAGAATTTCCTTCCGCCAACCTGCACACCATGGTAACTGATGTCAGCAGTGAGAATGACTGTCGCCGTTTTATAGAAACCACGATCAAAGTTTTTGCTGGCATAGATATCCTTATTAACAATGCCGGTGTTTCCATGAGGGCTTTGTTAAAAGAAGCCAACGTGGATGTGATCAGGAAAGTAATGGACATTAATTTTTATGGTACGGTTTATTGCACAAAATATGCACTCGACTCCATCATAGCCAGGAAAGGAACGATCGTAGGCGTATCCTCCATCGCAGGATACCGTGGCCTTCCGGGAAGAAGTGGCTATTCTGCCAGCAAATTTGCTGTGCAGGGCTGGCTGGAAGCCATCAAAACAGAACTGATGGCTGATGGGGTGCATGTCATGTGGGTATGCCCGGGTTTTACAACATCCAATATCCGTAATGCGGCTTTGAATAAAGACGGGACTTCACATGGTGATACACCGATGGATGAAAACAAAATGATGCCCGCTTCAGAATGTGCTGATCATATTTTAAGAGCCATCCGGAAAAAGAAAAGAACGCTGGTGCTTACATTTACGGGCAAAAGGACAGTGTTTATGCAAAAATTTTTCCCGAAGCTGGCGGATAAATTGACTTATAACTTTTTCTTTAAAAAAGGAAAGCTGATAAAATAATAAGGAATAAGGAAGTTGTCGAATGCTCATTGATTCTTTACTTTACAATACTTTACTTTCTTATTTCTTATTTTATATTCCTTATTTCTCATTCTTTAATATGCCTTTACTAACCCTTACATCAGATATCGGCAGCCCTGACTACCTGGTAGGAGCCATAAAGGCGCAACTATTACAGGTAAACCCGGAGTTCCAGATCGTAGATATATCACACAATATCCCCCCATTTAATTATCCGCAGGCCGCTTATGTTTGCCGGAGCGCTATTAAGAATTTTCCTGATTATTCCTATCATCTGATCCTGGTGAACCTGTTTGAAAAAAAACCCGAACAGCTTTTACTTGCCTTTCATCAAAATCAGTACCTGGTTTGTGCAGATAACGGATTGCTGACGATGATACTGGAAGAAACACCTGAAATAGTCATTGGCATACCGTTGGAAAAAACGGCTGCAAAAAACACCATCTATCTCACGTCTGTAATGGGCAAAGTGGTCAATCAATTGGTAAACGGGGAATCCATAAAAAACATCGGCATCCCGGATGTAAAATATGCAGAGAAAAGGCATTTGAGACCTACTCTCGAAAATAACGCCATTGAAGGCCAGATCATTTTCATTGACAGTTTTGAAAATGTAATTGTCAATATCACCCGGGAACAATTTGAGGAACAGCGAAAAGGCAGAAGCTTCCGCATCGTTTTTAAAAGAGATGAAGTGATCGACCGGATCAGTGAAAGCTATGCCGATGCTGGTGAAGGTGAAAAACTGGCGCTTTTCAACAGCGCCGGGTATCTTGAAATCGCCATTAATAAAGGAAATGCTGCCGGTCTTTTCGGGCTCAAAGGTTTTTCGGAAAAATTAAGGCAGGGCCAACTTTCCTATCAAACCATCAAAGTTTATTTTGAATAAGCTTTCAACCGCTTCTCATCTTTAAGATTTTCTACTGAAAACAGGCTATCAGCACCTGCTGACTGTGAACTGAATATCCCTATTTTTGCCCATCCCGCCAAAGGCGGGATAAAACCAACCCTTTATGAACTTCAGAAAAGTCAATAACATTACCGGGTGGGCGGTATTTTTCATTGCCTTCCTTACCTATTTTTTTACCCGTGAAGCCAGGGGAAGCCTCTGGGATTGCGGCGAGTTTGTATCAAGCGCCTATAAAGTGCAGTTGCCCCACCCTCCCGGCGCCCCTTTGTTTGTTTTGCTGGGCCGTTTCTTTATTATTTTATTTGGTGATAACGGAAACACCGCTGCTAATGCCGTCAATACCATGAGTGCACTGGCAAGCGGGGCTACGATCCTTTTTCTTTTCTGGACCATCACCCATTTTGCCCGTAAGATGTTTGTGAATGTTGGTGAAGAACTAAGCGGTCACCAGGCTTTTACTGTAATGGCTGCAGGAGTTGTTGGCGCATTGGCTTATACATTCAGCGATTCTTTCTGGTTCAGCGCAGGTGAAGGCGAGGTATATGCCCTTTCTTCTTTCTTTACTGCCCTTGTATTCTGGCTGATGCTGAAATGGGAGCATGCGGACGAACATGCAGGCATTGATCCACATGCAAGAGCAAAGAGTGACCGGTGGATAGTTTTATTATTCTTCATGATGGGCTTGTCAATTGGAGTGCATTTATTGAACCTGCTCACCATTCCGGCCATAGTGATGATCTATTATTACCGTCGTTACAAAGCCAGCACCAAAGGTACAATACTTGCTTTCATTATTGGAGCATTGATAACGGGAATTGTTCAACTGGGTGTGATACAATATTCAATGAAAGCTGCCGGCCAGTTTGATATATTCTTCAAGAATTCATTGGGCCTGCCTTTCTTCAGTGGCTTTGTCTTTTATTTTGTTGCATTGGCGGCTGTGATTACCTGGGCCATCCGTTTCAATGAAAAAAACATTTCCAAAACAAAACTCATTCTCTGGTTCAATATTTTCCTGATACTTTTTGCATTTCCGTTCTTTACAATCAAGGGCGGAGGCCTATTTCATAAACCCGTAGCGGATTTCCTCCTGATCGCCTGCATTGCAACAGTGGCTGGTTATTTTTTCAAACCATCCGGCTTAAAAGTGCTGAAGCTGAGCTTATGGTCTTTCACCTTTATGATGGTTGGCTATTTTATGTATTTCACTGCGTTGATACGTTCCAATGCCAACCCGGCTATTGACATGAACAATGTAGATAATCCGATCAACCTTGTTTATTACCTGAGCCGTGAACAATATGGTGAAGCTCCCCTGATCTACGGGCCCCATTTTGCAGCCAGGGTACCTGACGATATTGACCAGGAAAATCCATATATCGAAGGCGAGATGAAGTATGTAAAAGGGAAAAACAAGTATATCCCTGTCGGGAGAAAAACAGAGTACAGGTACAACAGTGATGTGAAACAAATATTTCCCCGTGTATGGGATGCCAGCAATGACCAGTTTCATGCAGACTTTTATGCCGACTGGCTTCACCTGGGACAATACCAGGACCCCCAAACCGGGGCGGTGAGATATGAAGCTCCAACTTATGGTGATAATTTTCAATGGTTCTTTACTTACCAGATGAGCCTGATGTACTGGCGGTATTTTATGTGGAATTTTTCAGGTAAGCAAAATGATGTACAGGGACTTGGCAATAAACGGGATGGTAACTGGATAACCGGGATTTCATTTATTGATAATAAACGACTGGGCAACCAGGCCGAACTCCCCGACAGTTTAAAAAATAACAAGGCACATAACACACTTTATATGCTGCCATTTATTCTTGGCATTATTGGTTGTGTGTACCAGTTCCTGAGAAACAAAAAAGACTGGATCGTAACCTTCCTGCTTTTCTTTATGACAGGTATAGCTGTTGTATTCTACCTGAACCAACCCGGCAACCAGCCCCGTGAACGGGACTATGCCTATGTAGGTTCGTTCTATGCTTTTGCGATATGGATCGGTCTTGCGGTTGTTGCTCTTGTAAGACTGGCCCGTGAAAAAGCAGATAAGCAGACTTTTCAGAATACATTAATTTATGGAAGTGTACTTACCTTCCTGGTTACTTTAATGAGCGGAGCCAGCGATGTGCTCGGCGATGCGTTCATGGTGGCTATTTATGCAACAGTTCTCTATGCTGCAGTTACTGCCGCTATCACTTATCTGATCAGGGCTGTTTCGTCCGGGGGGCAAAATGCAAGAATACTCAATCTTGCCGCCACAGCACTTTGCCTTGTCGTACCCCTTTTAATGGCACAGCAGGAATGGGATGACCATGACCGCAGCAAGAAGACAACAGCACCGGATATGGCTAAAGATTACCTGGAAAGCTGTGCGCCCAATGCCGTTATCTTCACCTTTGGTGACAACGACACATACCCGCTCTGGTATGCACAGGAAGTAGAAGGTGTACGCCCGGACATCCGCATCATCAATAATAGTTTGCTCGGTATTGACTGGTATATCAACCAGCTTCGTTACAAAGTAAACAATGCAGATTCATTAGATGTGATCTGGTCGGAAGAACAGATTGAAGGACATAACAGGGAATACCTGCGTTACCGTGAACAGGGAGATAAAGCGACTTTTTATAACCTGTATAACATCATGAAGAATGAAGTAGGTAAACCCTATATTGACCCGGATACAAAAAGGGATGTCGGATCAGGAAGTTTCCCCGTTGCTAATTTTTACGTACCCGTTGATTCGGCAATGGCCAGGAAAAATGGCGCGGTGAGTGCAACGGATAGCATTCTTTCAGAGATGAGGTTCCAGCTACCTCAAAACCGCCTGCAATCCAACAACGGACTGCTCCGGAGCGACCTAATCATTTTGAATGTCATTGCTACCAATGCTGCCAATGGATGGAAGCGTCCTATTTATTTCACTTCTCCTTTTGGCGAACTGGGTTTTGG
>JBGPKR010000081.1:0-14255 GCA_041486045.1 Chitinophagaceae bacterium
GTTTGATAATGTTTGATCGCAGTAAAAAAAGCATTTTCACCCAATATCCATCTTAGCATATACAATAAATGACTTCCTTTGGTATAACTCAACCTTGAATCAAAAATGCGTCCGACGTTCGTGGTATCATCCACTTCCACCGAACCTCCGGGTTGGGAGGTGATATTATTTATTTCACCGATTCTTGTACTTAAAATCGAAGATGGATATTTCTTTTCCATGTAGATGCTGGCAAGATGCGTTGCAAATCCTTCATTGAGCCAGATATCCTTCCAACTGCCACAGGTAATTTTATCTCCAAACCATTGATGACCCAATTCATGAGCACAAAGACTTTCGCTAATATTAATGACAAAAGTGGCGGTTTGATGTTCCATTCCACCCCCCCATCCAAACTGTACATGTCCGTATTTTTCATTCATGAACGGGTAAGGGCCGAATGTGGAATCGTACAACTGCATTGCATTTAAGGTATTGATGGTGCCATTGCTGAAACTGGTTGAATCTTCAGGGTAACAAAAAGTTTGCATGGGTAATGCACCATTGACCAGGTTCACTGTCCTATTAAATACAGCGTAATTCGTAACAGCAAAACAAATCAGGTAGGAGGCGATCGGGTACCGGTGTTTCCAGTGTGTCAATAATTTTGTGCCTCCGGAAACCGGTGTTTCGCTTTGCAAGAGACCATTACTTGCCGCTCTGTAAGCGATGGGATTTGTAACAAAAACGTCGATCGAATCGGCTTTGTCGTCCAGCCCGTTTTTACAGGGCCACCAGTCGCGGCTTCCATAAGGTTCACTCAGGCTCCATAATACGGGAGTACCCAAATGAGTAGATTGTACGAACGAACCAAACCCGGTATTGGGAGGTATGCCCTGGTAATAAATACTAACCGAATCTAAAGTACCTGGGTTAACTATACCGGTAAAATTAATGGTCAGCGTATTGTTTGACTGGAATTTTGTCAGCAACAGGTTGTGTTGTTTAACACTGTCTGTCAGCAAATCATTCATCAGGTCAAGTGCAATAAAACCGGTAGCGGAAGTAGTTACATAATAAACAGTTACTATTCCTTTGATATAACGGATGGCCGGGTCAACCTCCCACTCACAACGGTAATATTTTACATCAAAATTATCGGAAGCAAGCGTTGCATTTTCCCTGCTGCCAATTCTTTCATGACCAAGGCGTTCTATCAAAGCAATATCCTCTGTGTTCTTGCAATTTTCAGGAAGATGTTGAGCATAGGCCTTTATCCCTGTCAATAATAGAAATGCAAAAAAGATTCGCATAAAAATTTTTTTTGAAAACAACTTGCATAAAGTTCCGCAATTTTTCTGACAGGCAGGTTGAAAAGAGGCATTTCAAATTGTCGCATCTTCAACTTGTGTCAGCCTCCATACCCGCAGCTTGCGGGGAGCTACAATTTAAAAGATTGATATTCCCCTTTAGGGGTTAGGGGCAAAAAAATAAGCCCCCCTGTAGAAACAGCGGGACTTAATGTAATGGTTCTGATTAAGCTCTTACTTGCAGGACGAAGCCTTGGCGAAGTCCTGTTGATTATTATTGATACTGAACAGTGTTCTTTTTATTAATGGAAGCTACTGGTTCAGTTATTTCTATTGTTTTTACTTTTCCTGTCCTACCTGCAGAGGGAGGCAAAGGATCTCCCGGTTTCTTGGCGTTTATTTGTGCAAGGGTAGGGGCGATCACCAAAGATACAATAGACATTAACTTAATTAAAATGTTCATGGATGGCCCGGAAGTATCTTTAAACGGATCTCCTACTGTATCGCCGGTAACAGATGCTTTATGTGGTTCTGACTTTTTGTAAAACATCTCGCCATTTATTTCCGCACCTTTTTCAAATGACTTCTTGGCATTATCCCAGGCGCCACCTGCATTGTTCTGAAACATCCCCATCAATACCCCGCTTACCGTAGCCCCGGCCAGGAAACCACCTAACGCTTCAGGACCTAATGTAAATCCTATAATCAGCGGAGAGATAATTGTAATAGCGCCGGGCAGCATCATTTTTCTGATCGATGCATTGGTAGATATGGCAACACATTTTTCATATTCAGGCTTGCCGGTTCCTTCCATAATACCCGGAATGGTTTTGAACTGGCGGCGAACTTCTTCCACCATGGCCATTGCCGCTTGTCCTACCGCACGAATAGCCAGGGAGGAGAAAATAAAAGGAATCATTCCGCCAACAAACAAAGATGCAAGCACTTCTGCTTTATAAATATCAATATGCTGATTTTCTTTTGGAAGAGCAACACCAACAAAGGCTGCAAACAAGGCCAGCGCAGTTAATGCAGCAGATGCAATGGCAAAACCTTTCCCGGCAGCAGCCGTAGTATTACCAACAGCATCCAGTACATCTGTTTTTTCACGAACTTCTTTGGGAAGCTCACTCATTTCTGCAATACCACCTGCATTATCAGCAATAGGACCGAATGCATCAATGGCTAATTGCATGGCTGTTGTGGCCATCATGCCGGCTGCAGCGATGGCTACACCATATAACCCGGCAAACTGGTAAGAGCCAAAGATACCGGCCGCTAAAACAAGTATGGGCAGGAAAGTAGATTCCATACCAACAGCAAGGCCACCGATAACATTAGTAGCGTGACCGGTGGATGATTGCCGGATGATGGATTTCACCGGGCGTTTACCCATCGCCGTATAGTATTCGGTAATTGCACTCATCAGCGTACCTACAATTAATCCAACAGCAATGGCGCCCATCACATCCCATTTGGTAAATATAAAACCCCGCAGTTCCATGGCTTCAGGAAGGATCCAGTAAACCAATCCTGATGCGGCAATGGCTGTCAGAATAATGGAACCCCAGTTACCCATGTTCAGGGCCTTCTGCACATTCTCAGTATTTACTCCTGCAGATTCACTTATACGAACAAACCAGGTACCTGCAATGGAGAATAAAATTCCGGTACCTGCTATCAGCATTGGCAATACAATAGGAGCGAAACCTCCAAGCATATCCGCATCACTGCTTATCGTAGTTGTTTGCTGTCCCAATACAATTGTTGCGAGCACCGTTGCTACATAAGAACCAAAGAGGTCGGCGCCCATACCAGCCACATCACCAACATTATCCCCAACATTATCGGCAATGGTAGCAGGGTTTCTTGGATCATCTTCAGGAATGCCAGCTTCCACTTTACCCACCAGGTCAGCGCCAACATCAGCAGCTTTTGTATAAATGCCTCCGCCCACACGGGCAAATAAAGCAATTGATTCAGCACCCAGTGAAAAACCTGTCAGCACCTCAACAGTTCTTATCATTTCATCACTGCTCACCGGAGAATCAGGTGCGAAATACATTTTCAACACAATAAATAAACCTCCCAAACCAAGTACTGCTAATCCGGCAACTCCAAGACCCATCACGGAACCCCCTGTAAAAGAAACATTCAATGCTTTACTTAAACTGGTACGGGCTGCATGCGCAGTGCGAACATTTGCTTTGGTTGCTACTTTCATCCCGATATAACCAGCCGTGGCGCTGAAAACTGCCCCAACAATAAATGCTCCGGCAATTAACCAGTGGGAATGAGGATTTGTATAGGCCATTACTGACAGCAGTATGGCAACGATCACTACAAAGTATCCGAGTATTTTCCATTCAGCTCTCAAAAAAGCCATGGCACCATCAGCAATATACTTGCTGATCTCTTTCATCCGGTCTGTTCCCGCATCCTGTCTGGAAACCCAGTTGAACTTGATAAGGGTGTAGAGTAAACCAATCAGGCCCATGACGGGAACGAGATATATCAATTTGTCCATAAGAGTTGATTCTTAATACAGATTTATAAGACCTCCTTTGCTAAAGCTTCGGAGGTCAAAGGCGGCAAAGATAGGGGATGAAGGGGAATGCCCCAAACCCCGGAAGTGGCTTTAGAATCAGGGTTTTAAAGAGAAAAAAGCAACCCTAAGTTTCTTTACTATATCCCCTGCTATCATTCCTTCCAGGGAAAATTCTTTGGCAGCCAGATCCCCCGCAAGGCCATGCAGGTAAACGCCAAGTATGGCTGTTTCAACTGAACTATAGTCTTGTGCTAATAACCCGGTGAGTACCCCGGTCAAAACATCGCCACTTCCGGCAGTGGCCATTCCTGCGTTACCTGTTGAATTGAAGAAACATTTGCCATCTGCTGTTGCTATCAATGTATGGTGACCTTTTAATACCATAACAACATTCAGCTCTTTTGCTTTTTGCAGCGCCAGTTGTATTTTGTCAAAATCATTGGCCGACTCAGCAAATAATCTTTCAAATTCTTTTGGATGCGGACTAAGAATGGAACCGGGGGGAATTATTTTAAGTAAATCTTTCTGCTCCGCTATAATATTTAATGCATCAGCATCAAGAATAACAGGATTATGACAGGCACCAAATATTTCCTGCAACATCTTTTTAGTTTCTAAGGCTGTTCCAATACCCGGGCCGATTCCAATTGCGTCATATTTTATCAGGTCATCTTCAATCTTTGTATTGAACCCGGCATTAAAATCTGTCATTACCATTGCTTCCGGGGCAGTGCTTTGCAAAATATCATAGCCGCACCTGGGAATATGCACGGTGAGAAGGCCAGCACCACTTCGCATACAGGCTTTGGCTGATAATACTGCGGCGCCGATTTTACCATAACTGCCCGCTACAAGGAGGGCATGACCAAAATTTCCCTTGTGTGCAAACCTGCTTCTTGGTTTGTAAATAGTATGAATGATGGTATCATCAACGAGTTCGTTGGGACTGTGAATCAGGTTATAAAAATCATTATGCAGGCCAATATCAAGAATATGTACTTCACCAATGTATTCCGCATTTTCAGCAACAAGGAAAGCAAGTTTGAAACATTGAAAGCTTAGTGTATGTCTTGCTTTAATTATTGTATTTCCGGTCGAAGAACTGTCTGTAAACAAACCGCTGGGTATATCTATGGAAATGATCTCAGATCCTGAATCATTAATATGTTCAACCAGTTTCGCTGTTACGCCATCTACGCCCCGGTTCAGACCTGATCCAAACATGGCATCAATGATAATGTCATCTTTTTTCAGTTGATGAAAATTTTCCTCAGTCTGTATGAAGCGAATATCAACCCCGGGGTATTGGTGAATACGGGCCAGGTTAGTTTGAAAGTCTTCCGTGCCTTTATGTCCCGATTCCAGGATATTTACAGAAACCAGGTAATTTTTTTCTGCCAGTAACCTGGCAATAGCTAATCCATCGCCGCCATTGTTTCCCTTGCCGCAAAAAATTGTAAATTGTTTTTCAACATAGCCATTTTCCTCAAGCCATTCCACGCATTTGCCCGCCGCTCTTTCCATCAGTTCAATGGAAGCGATAGGTTCATGCCGGATGGTATATTGATCCCAGAGCCGTATTTCTTCTGCTGAAAGAATTTTCATGATAATTTATGATGTCATTCCGGCCTTGAGCCGGAATCTTTATTAATGATATGAATAAGACACCGGGTCAGGCCCGGTGTGACAGTTTTGAGTAAAGTTGGGAAACTTTTTCCGGAAAAAGAATGACTTAGTGTTTTGCTTTTGAAACAGTCTTTACAGCCGGCCTTTTTTTCTTGTTTTTCAATTCAGGCAGCGCAACTTTCTTATCAATTGAAGCGCTGTCACTTTCTTCCTCCTCATTCACCCGGCGCTGCTGGTAATCACCGAAAATATCATAGCACAGGTGGGCAGCATTGTAAATGCTCCTTGAAAATTTGTTGCCCAATATAATGATGGTAACTTTTTCATCCATCAACCTGGCAAAGGCTGCATTAAACCCATGCCATTTGCCAAAATGATATACTATTTTTTTCCCATTGGACAAGAATTGCAACCGCCAGCCCAATCCATAATTATGAATGGATGGCTTCTCAAAACTATAGCCCGAAAAGGCAGAATCAAGCAAGGCTTTACGGATAACCTGTTCGGTGTATAATGCCTGGTCCCATTTCAGTATGTCCCGCGGCGTGGTATAAATATTCTTATCGCCATAGGTGCCGTCCAAAAAATCAAATTCCCAGAAAGTACCATTGTTGGTAAATGATGGAGTGGCAGTGGTTGTGTCTTTCAGGGAGAAAACATAAGAATGGGTCATCTGTAACGGGCCAAAAAATTTTTGCTGCATATAATCAGGGAAAGATATACCGCTGATCTTTTCAATTATTAAAGCCAGCAACACATAGTTGGTATTGCAATAACTGAAGCGTCTATCGGGAGAGGAACTTTTATCAGGTTTTTTTGTAATGAGAAAATTTAATACATCCTCGTTAACGGCATATTTCTTTTTATCCCAGTCACCATCTGACAGGAAATAAAGATAATTAGGCAACCCACTCCGGTGATCCAGCAGCATTTTAACCGTAATGCCGGGGTAGGGCAGCCCGGGAAAGAATTTTGTTATTGTATCATTCAACGAAAGTTTTCCTTCCTCCACCATTCTCAGCACAGCGATTGCAGTAAATGGTTTGCTGGTGGATGCAATATGCAATGAAGTGCTGTCAGTCAGGGGACTTTTTTTGCGGAGATCAGCCAGGCCCTGGTATTTTTCATATATAGTGGCGCCATTCCTGGCAATCAGGATACCGCCGTTAAAACCTTTGTTCAGCAGACTTGTATCAAAGAATTCACTTAATTCACGGTAATAATGCCGGAATTCCTGCCGGTCAAGCACAGCAGGAGTGGGTGGATAATATTGCAGTGAATCATCAGCATCTTTTTTATGGCCGGAAAGATTACAATCCTGGAATATAATGGCAAGCAGTAAAAGGTAGAATATTGCTTTCAACAGGCGGTAATTCGGTTGCTTGCAAAAATAGAAGGCGTTAAGACGGGATGGCCCGTTAGTTTTCCCCATCAATGCAGTAAATGTTAATAGACCGGGATTGCTGCTTCGCTTATAAGCTACGAAGCACACAGTATATTTGCAGTATGGCAAAAACAAGCATGACCAGTTATCCCAAAGAAAAGATCAGGATACTTTTTTTAGAGAACATCAGCGATGTGGCAGTAAAGAATTTCCACAAGCATGGTTATGAGCAGGTGGAAAGAATAAACAAAGCAATGACAGAAGACCAACTGGCTGAAGCAATAAAAGATGTTCATATTCTTGGTATCCGTTCCAAAACACAGATCACAAAGAAAGTCCTCGATGCTGCCAAAAAATTACAAGCCATCGGTTGCTTTTGCATTGGGGTAAACCAGGTGGATCTGAAAGCCGCCACCAAAAACGGGGTAGTGGTTTTTAATGCCCCATATTCCAATACCAGATCTGTGGCGGAACTGGTGATCGGCGCTTCCATCATGCTCATTAGAAGAGTACCAGATAAAAATAAAGCGGCGCATGAAGGATTCTGGATGAAAGAAGCGAAGGGAAGTTTTGAACTCCGGGGTAAAACCATGGGCATTATCGGGTATGGAAATATCGGAAGCCAGGTTAGTGTGATGGCGGAATCGCTGGGGATGAAGGTTGTTTTTTTTGACGAAGCGGTCAAATTGCCGCTGGGCAACGCAGAGAAGGTTAAATCAATTAAAGAATTACTTGGAAAGTCGGATGTGGTGACACTGCATGTTCCCGGAACTTCAAATACCAAGAGTCTGATCAATAAGAATACACTCAGGTATTGCAAGAAGGGGGCCATCATTATCAATTATGCAAGGGGCACGGTGGTTGACCTTGAAGCTTTGCGACAAGCTATTCTCGAAGGGCATATTGGGGGGGCGGCTGTGGATGTGTATCCATGGGAACCAGAAAAGCAGGGTGACCCATTTCAAACACCGTTACAGGGATGTCCTAATGTCTTACTTACTCCTCATATCGGGGGCAGTACAGAAGAAGCACAGGAAAATATTGGCGAAGATGTAAGTGCAAAACTTTTTAATTACCTCGAAACGGGGATCACTTTCGGTTCACACACCGTGCCGGCGCTGGCATTACCGCCACAGGAGGGAGGTCATCGTATCCTGCATATACATAACAATGTGCCCGGCGTATTATCTGAAATAAATACCCAGCTTTCCAAAAACAATATCAATATTCTTGCCCAGTATTTAAAAACCAACGATGATATTGGTTATGTGGTACAGGATGTGGACAAGAATATTTCTGCCCATGCATTGCAATTATTGAAGGATGTGAAGGCAACGATTAAGGTGAGGATGTTATATTAACACGGTATAAAAAAATGGATATGAAAAATATTTTAGCAGCCGCATTATTGGGATTTTTTCTATTACCGGCCTGTAAAGAATCAGAAAAGAAAGCTAAACAAAAGATTACAGATGATTATAAAAAAGGAGCTGCAGAAAATAAGCCTGGCCAGGAAAACGACCCCGGAGAATTCAGTATTTCTGCGCCAAAGGGATGGACAAAGACAGACACCATTATGATGGGGCAACGAATAGTTATTATAAAATCATCCCGGGAAGATGTAAGTGATAATTTTCTTGAAAATGTTAATGTGGTTACTGAAAAGATTGGGAACATGGGCATGGATGAATACATGAGCAAAAGCATTACTAACCTGGAGAACGGGCTGACTGGCTTTGAGCAGGGGAAAACCTCAGACAGAAATATCAATGGTTTGGAATTTAAGAGGTTGACATACTCGCATGGCTATGGTGGTACCCCGATTGACGTTGAGACTTATTTTACTTTACGTAATGGTACTGCTTATGTTATTACCTGTAGCGCAAAGGGCGGGACAATTTCCGGTTGGGAGCAGGAGTTTGAAGAGATTATCCGGTCCTTTAAGCTGAATTGAAATTGGAACAGGTTTGAAAAACCCGGGAACCCGTGATCCTGGTTTTTTGATCTGAAATTATTTCCTATATTTTCAATAAATATTGAAAATAGTGTAAATTTGTGCCGTAAAGCAGTTTTATGAAAGTCGTTATAGCCGGCGCAGGTTTTGGCGGACTCAGGCTGGCCCGCAAACTCAATAATAAACCGGGTTTTGAAGTTATTCTTATTGACAGGTTCAATTATCACCAGTTCCAGCCATTGTTTTACCAGGTAGCCACGGCCGGGTTGGATGCCAGTAATATCTCCTTCCCGCTTCGGAAAGTATTTCACAAAAGCAAAAATGTGCGGATCAGGCTGGCTGAATTAAAGCAGGTGATACCCGGCGAAAACAAGATTCTTACCGACGCTGAAGAGATCAGCTATGATGCATTGGTGCTGGCCACGGGTGCCGACAGCAATTTCTTCGGTAATACAGCCATTGAAGCAAATACATTCCCGATGAAGTCAACGGTGGAAGCATTGCAATTGCGGTACCGGTTATTGCAGAATTTTGAAAAAGGACTGACGGTGACCGATGAGGATGAATTACAGCGATTGATGAATATTGTGGTGGTGGGTGGCGGACCAACAGGAGTGGAGTTGGCTGGCGCTTTGGCAGAAATGAAAAAGTATGTATTGCCTAAAGATTACCCGGAACTGGATTTTTCCAAAATGAATATTTATTTGCTGGAAGGAACTACTAAGACTCTTGCGGCCATGAGTGAGAAATCTTCAATGCAATCAAAAAAATACCTGGAACGATTGGGAGTAAAGGTGTTATTAAATACGCTGATGAAAGAATACGATGGCCGCAATGCGATACTGAATGATGGAAACAGGATTGGTACAGGCACCGTGATATGGGCGGCCGGGATCAAAGGCAATATTCCAGGTGGAATTGATAATAGCTTAATAGCCAGGGGAAACCGGGTAAAAACAGACAGGCATTGCCGGGTGATCGGGTACAATAATATTTATGCCATTGGCGACCTGGCTTATATGGAAACGCCAAAATATCCAAACGGGCACCCGCAGGTGGCGCCGGTCGCTATGCAGCAGGCTGATCTGCTGGCCGGAAATTTTAAACTGATCGAAAGAAAATCCCTGTCTGTCGGACAGGCAGGGAACCCGGACTGGCAATATGAATTTGAATACCATGACAAAGGCTCAATGGCAACCGTTGGGAGAAACCTCGCTGTGGTTGATATTCCCAAGCCAAGACTCCATTTCGGAGGCTTCTTTGCTTGGATGATCTGGATGGGGCTGCACCTGATGCTGATACTGGGTGTGAAAAACAGGTTCTTCGTTTTCTGCAACTGGTTATACAATTATATAACATACGACCAAAACCTGCGTTTGATATTTAAAGAATTCAATAAAACAGCCCCTAAATCCCTTAAAGGGGACTTATAGAAGTTTCAATAGAGATCTTTGAGTATTTTTTTGGCCCGTGACTTAAAGGCTGCTGACTCAAAATCCCAGCGGTCTTCAATGATCGTTTTCAGTTCCTTTTTTATTTCGGGATATTGTCCGGATAAATGCTGCAACACCGTTAAAGAAAATGCCTTGACAGCAGGTTTTTCGACAGGAGAGATGATGTAATCAAAACAAATACTCATTACTTCTCCATGATATTTTTCCGGAATATCAAGGTCCTGCAAAATCCGGACCGTATTTCGTTTAACAGCATCATGCAATCCCGGCTTCTTCAGGTTTTTCATAAGTCTGCCAAAATGTTTTTGTATTAATGCAGGCTGGGCAATAGCTGCATAACTCAGAGGCCAGGCGGCAAGCTGGACCACACGATATTCGTCATTCAAAAAAAGATTGAACAGTTCATCAAAGTGTTGCTGGCTGCTGCCTGCCCATTTTGCTATCCGGTTGCAGTTGGCGCTGGAATGTTCTGACAGTATAGTTTCCCGGAGCTGCATTACCCGCAAGATAAATCAACCCGATAAGAACGATTTATGCTTTTGGAAGGCTACGCCGTTTCGGGTTGATAGTTAATTGAATCTAAGGTATGATATTTTCTTATAATTTATATTATGTTAAATAGATGCACAACCAATACACTGAATAAGAAAAAATAGCCTCCCACTCATGAGAACTCATACCCTTTCGTAACTTAGTAGAAAGCGTTTTTATGAGAATATTTAAAAAGTTTCAAATTAAGGAGAAATATTTATGGCGACACAATATTCTAAAATATCTATACAATAAAATAGAAAACGAACCCCTTGATACAATCGAATTAAAAACGTCTATTACTGAATTTCAAAAGATGGCTGATGATTTAAAAATTGATGCAAAACTATTAAGAGAATATCACCAGGGGCTTCATGCCTTTGGCAAAGACGAAGACCATGTAAAATGATTTAAAATAGGGCCAGATTATAATATAGGTATTGAAGAAAGAGGCGTATATGCCTACTTAGATAATTATTGGATTAGGGAAGGCGAAAAAGAACTAAATGAAAGAATATATGATAAAATAAAATGGAGCCTACCTATATGGGCGGCAATTGTTTCTTTAATATCATTAGCTATTACAATATTTGTAACAACAAAATCATGTACAAAATAAGGCATCTCGAAAAAGATGAATAAAAAACCCGGATGTTCTCTACCCGGGTCTTAAGACAACTTATTTTACCAATTATTTTATTTCATTTATATAATCCACTACTCCCGTCTTTGAGATATTAATAGAACATTTTTCATAAAAGAGTAATTCTTCAACTCCAGAAGGCACAGTTGTTTTAGAAATACTTTTAGGTTCTCCCATTATATTAATTACTTCTAATTTTGTCATCCCAACTTTTATATTTTCACAACCTTTTTTCATTTCTTTGCTATTTGATATGTCCTCATACCTTTGATTCCACTTCTTCTCCTCTGCTTCGTATTTAGCCACTTCTCCGGGTTTTCCTTTGGCCTGTATCTTTTTGAATGTATAAACATCCGCAATTTTTCCCGCCAGGTTCCTGTACTGGGCTTTTTCTCTTATGCTAAGGGTAGTTTTTACAGCAAAAATTGCCGCTCCCTTTTCATAAGGTATTCTTTCGGTCTCCAGGGCATCAGCATATTGTTTGTCAAGAAGGTCTCTTTTAGCAATATCTTCTTTTGAAGCCATGGTTCCGGGTTTTGTCCTTTGTTTCATAGCGGCTGCATGGGCCGCTCTCAGGTCATTGATCTTCTCCGATTTATTATAGAAATGATCACCTAAATATAAAAATGCGTCTATTGAATCAGGCTGGCTGGCTCCTGCTTTGTTGAAAGCGCTGATCATTTTAAGTTCCATGGCGGTAGAATCGAAAGCTTCAGGCACATCATCTTTCAACGGGTAAAAGGCCCTGTAGATGATCTCTCCCATCCATTCATTGGCTTTAAAATTATTCGGGTCTGTAGCCAGTACTTCTTCCACCGCTTTAACTTTGCCGGCAAGGGTTGTTTCCAGGCCCACTGCAAAGTCAATTTTATCAAAGGCAAAGAATTCACTTTTCGGGTACAACTCTTTACCGATGTTTTTATATTTTTCAAAAGAATTATAATCTTTTTTTCCAAAATAAAAACTTACCAGGAAACGGTACACACTTTCAAATCCATCACCGGTGATTTTTTTATCAGCAAGACGGCTATAGTACCCGGCTGCATCAGCTTTATTATTGCTTTTCTCTGCTGTAATTCCCGCAAGGATCAGTACGTTGGTGTCAATAGATACAGTCAGTAATTTTTTTTCTATCAGCAGGTCAGAATAGACCACGGCTTTTTTTAATTTGGCAAAAGCAATGTCCCATTTTTTGGTTGAGTAATCATTATACCCGGAAGAATAATAACTTGAATAAAGATTTATCGGGCCGTTTTGATAAACAAGGTCGCTGATAAAACTCATGGACGGGTCCATTTCTTTATATTTTTTAAAAGCGGCATCTCCATCATCAGCCAGCTGGTCTCCTGCTGCTGTATTCTTAGTTCCATCATCCATTGATAAGGTAGAGTAAACAAGTGTTTTCAGGATATACGCCTCAGGTTTGCTGGTAAATTTGGCAACCCCCATCGCCTTGTCCAGATCTTCCTTAGCTTTTTTATACTGGGTAAGAATCACCAGGTTTTTTATTGACTCATAGCTCTGGGCTTCAGCCACAAAACCAGCCAAACATACTGATATGAATAAAAGGGTTTTTTTCATCTGTATTTTTTGATTTTAAATTACTGGTTATTCTGTTACACTCCCTGTAGATGGATTTTCTTCCATCCCGGTTGCGTTACCATTTCCATTTGAACCGTTATCGCCGTTTCCGTTTTGTCCCTGGTCCTCGATCCGGGTAATGGCGGCAATTTCATCGCCTTCATCCAGCCGGATCAGTTTTACTCCCTGGGTAGCCCTGCCCTGCTCACTGATACCACTAACCGGCATGCGGATGGTGACACCACTTTTACAGGTTATCATCAGGTCCTCGCTTTCTGCAACGGCCAGTATGCCAACAAGGCTTCCTGTTTTTTCAGTTACATTAATTGTTTTCACTCCTTTGCCTCCGCGATTTGTGAAGCGGTATTCATCCACCGGGGTTCTTTTGCCAAATCCCTGTTCACTCACCACCAGCACGGTTCTTGTTTCTTTCTCCTCCTGGCTTACACATATCATGCCTACTACTTCCTCTCCCGGTTCATCTGCTTCAATACCGGCTACACCAATGGCGCCACGTCCTGTTGCTCTTACTTTTTCTTCAGAGAAACGGATAGCCCGGCCGCTTTTCACTGCCATCATGATCTCACAGTTTCCATCGGTCATTTTTGCTTCCAGCAATTCATCCCCTTCATTAATATTTATTGCATTGACACCGGTCAGGCGGGGACGGCTGAAGTCTTCCAACTCTGTTTTCTTGATAATTCCCTTCCGGGTACAAAGAACAATATTATGTGATTTCACAAAGTCATCGTCTTTCAGATCTTTCACATCCAATACGGCCCTTACTTTATCATCCGGGGGCAATTGCACGAGGTTTTGTATAGCTCTTCCTTTACCGGTCTTCTCCCCTTCGGGTATTTCCCAGATATTCAGCCAGTACACCCTCCCTTTTTCTGTAAAGAACAGCATCGTGTGATGTGTGGAAGCCACAAAAAGATGTTCAATATAATCTTCTTCCCTTGTTTTTCCGCCCATCACTCCCCTACCACCTCTTCGTTGCTGACGGTATTCATCAGCCGGTGTACGTTTGATATATCCCAGGTGGGAAATGGTGATCACCACATCTTCTTCCTTGATCAGGTCCTTTATTTTTACTTCATCATCGAGATAAGTGATCTCCGTTTTTCTTTCATCGCCGAATTTCTCTTTTACTTCCAGCAATTCCTTTTTGATAAGTTCAAAGCGCATGCTTTCATTGGAGAGTAAATCATTCAGGTGAGCGATCAGTTTCACCAATTCATCGTA
>JBGPKR010000082.1:0-14161 GCA_041486045.1 Chitinophagaceae bacterium
AAATTGAATCGCAGCAAAGATTGCATTGCCCAGCGAACCACATCCGGAATACACCGGGATGACCTGGAGATACAATTAGGCAAACAGGATTTTAAAAGCATTGCCTCACAGGGCCAGCGGAAAAGTTTGTTGTTTGCTTTGAAGCTCGCCGAAATGGAAGTCTTGAAAAAAGAAAAAGGCTTTGCTCCCCTCCTGCTGCTGGACGATGTATTTGAGAAATTGGATGAAGACCGGATCGGTAATTTGTTGAATAAGGTTTGCCTGGAGAATGACGGACAGGTTTTTATAACGGATACGAATGAGGAACGGCTTCGCTTGCATTTGAAGAGTCTTTCAGTTAAGTATCAGTTAATAGCACTGTGAGATAAAAACTAACAGATAAAAGATAATAGTTTTTTCTATTTGTAAAGCCTGACCGGAATATAAAGAACTATTATCCGGTAACTTTTATCTATTATCTATCTTTGTTCTATGGGCGAATATTCTCTTGGCGATGCAATGAAAAAATTCCTGGACAGCAGCCGGATCAAAGGCGGCATACAGGCTTTGCAGATTGAAGATGTGTGGGAAGAGATCATGGGAAAGACCGTGGCCCGCTACACCGATAAACTCCAGATCATCGGTGATAAGCTAATCATTACAACTTCTGTTGCTCCATTAAAGAACGAACTGATCTATCAGAAAGAGAAAATAAAACAACGGGTGAATGAGGCATTGGGGCAGAAAGTGGTGAATGAGGTGATAATTCAGTAATTGTTTAAAGTTTAAGGTTGTCTCTGATCTGAATAAACTTTTACTACTTTAAAGAACTTTAAACATTAGACTTGAAACCTTAAACTTACTCCACCCTCACCCTCGGATCAACAACTCCATACAAAATATCAGCTAGAATATTTATTAAAATAAAGAATGTAGCTGCAACAAGAACTGCACCCATCACAACGGGGTAATCCAGCTTTTCCAATGCATCCACGGTAACTTTTCCGATTCCCTGCCAGCCGAAAATATATTCAACAAAGAAAGCTCCCGCCAACAATTCGGCAAACCAACCGGTAACGGCGGTAATAACAGGGTTCAATGCATTTCGCAAACCATGTTTCCAGATAACGGTTCTTTTGCTTAGTCCTTTTGCATAGGCTGTCCGGATATAATCCTGGTCAAGCACATCCAGCATGGAGCTGCGGGTAAGTTGGGTAATGATCGCCAATGGGCGAATACCCAATGTAATGGCAGGGAGGACCAGGTTCTGTAATGTCAACCTCCTGTGTCCTTCATCATCAATGGCAAACCAACTGCCGGAAATATGCAGCCCTGTCCAGTCACTTAATACAAAACCAAATAAATACGCAATGATGATACCCATAAAAAAGGAAGGGGCTGAAATACCAACTATACTGGAAAAGATAGCCGATGTATCCATCCATGTATTTTGTTTTACTGCAGCCATCACCCCCAACGGAATGCCGATCACGACAGCAATGAACATAGCAGCCACTGCCAGCATGAGTGTACCGGGCAGGGCCTGCATCAAAATATTCCATACAGCTCTTTTGCTCTGGTAAGATTTCCGCAGGTAAGGAATTTTTAATCCAAATTTTGTGGAACCCCCGATAAAAAATCCTTTCAGGTTCTTCTTTTCAATATCTTTTTTACTGTGAACACAAATGGGAGAAACATCATTGAGATAATAAAGAAACTGTTTGAATTTGGATATCTTCTCTCCTTTCTCATTGATCAGGTATAATTCTTTGCGGATATTGGCCTGCGTGGTGGAATCGCCGGATTGTCCCATCACAATTCTTGACGGATCGCCAAAGCCCTGGAATAAAAAAAACACCAGCACCACCACTCCTATTAATACAAGGAGACCGTAGAGTAATTTTTTGGTAATGTATTTGAGCATAGTTGCTAGTTGCTGCCCGCCCGGATGACCCGGTCGGACGGGGTTGCTGGTTGCTTCTTTACAGCAGAAAGAATTGAATTCATTTTCTTATAACTCCATTTACCCAAAATAGTTCCTTCTTTCAATAAGTAAAGACAAGGATTGGTTCGGGCAGCGGTTCGTACTGCGGTATAATCACATTTGAAAATTGGGATATCAGCAAAAGGGGTATTTTTTATTTTATCAGGAGCTTCCCGTGGCTTTGTCGTTATCATATAAGCCGGGATACTCTTTGCTTTTGCTGCGGCATATAATTCAGCAAAACTCTTTTCCCATTTTGAAACGGGGATGGAAAAGTCTTCACAGAATAAAAGTATGGCGTAAGGCTGACTGAGGACGATCTGGGTTGAGTCTTCATCAGTAACTCCTGATAATACAAAACCATGTATCGGCGCTTCCGCATTTCCTTTCCTGATCAGCTTATCCTTACGGCTTATGAATTTGTAAGAGCCGAGATCTTTTGGAAGACCTAAAGAAGAAAATTCGAATTGCTTTCCGTCTTTTTCATAAACAAAAACAATAGTAATGCTATCGGGTCTTGCACCGGCCGGTATCTTCATTTGTTCGTTGATGTTCTTTCCTTTTTTAAAAGGTAAACAATCCACCAGCGGCAGGTAGTTAAGCGTGTACCATTGAAAACCAAAACTCAGGAAGGTAATGCCCAGCATGGACCATGTTGTTGCTTTTTCTCCGAATAATGGCTTGATGTATTTCTGTTTCCAGAAAAGAAATCCTATCAGGATGGTCAGTATAACATCTTTCAGGAAAGAAGTCCTGGATGATATCGGGAGACAATCGCCAAAACAGCCGCAATTAGTCGGTTTACCCGTGATATAAGTATAGCCGGTAAGGAAAGTAAAGAATACAATCAGTAATAATAGCAGCCAGCTGAATAATTTGATCCTCCAGCCAAGCAGCAAAGCAAAGCCGGCAATGATCTCAAAAGCGTTCATCAATACCGACACCAGTAAAGTCCAGGAGTTGAATTTTGTCATTCCCCACAACTCAAAAAACTCCTGCATTTTATAACTAAGGCCTAACGGATCATTGGCTTTTACCAAACCCGAAAAGATGAATAATAATCCTACAATTACTCTTGCTATGTTGACTGTTGCTTTCATATTACGATAATGTCAATGTAATTGTTGGTTGTCCTAATGGTCAAATAGGTCATATCTGTCATATAAGTCAAATGAGGTCAAATGAGGTCAAATGAGTCATATGTTGTCATATCAGTCAAATGGTTTCAATTTCGTCATACTGGTCATATAGGTCATATGGAGTCATATTGTTTTTTGGATTTGACACATTTGACTTATTTGACCTTTATGACTTACTGTCTTCTCGCTTATCTTTATCTTCAAAAATAACGAACAAAGGCTAATGTTCACACTGAATTGTAAAGGAAAACTGCTGCTTGTGGAAAAGCCAGTACTGATGGGCATTATCAATGTTACACCGGATTCTTTTTTTGCCGGCAGCAGACAGGAAGGAACCGACGCGGTTTTGCGGCAAGCCGGGCAAATGCTGAAAGATGGTGCCGGCATCCTCGACATCGGGGGACAAAGTACCAGGCCGGGTAGCAAAAAATTGAGTGCAGCCGATGAATTGAAACGGGTGATTGAGCCCATTAAGGCTATTCATCATAAATTTCCCCAGGCATTTATTTCTATCGACACCTATTATTCTTTGGTTGCTAAAGAAGCTATTGCTGCCGGCGCTTCCATCGTAAATGACATCAGTGCGGGAAGGATGGATGAACAGATGATTGAGACGGTGGCTGCATTAAAAGTTCCCTATGTGCTGATGCATATGGAGGGAACCCCGCAAACCATGCAGCAAGATCCGCAATATGAGGATGTGACTAAAACAGTACTTGATTTTTTTATCCGTAAAAAGCATGAATTGCATAAGGCTGGTATAAATGATGTTATTATTGACCCGGGATTTGGTTTTGGCAAAACCATTGCCCACAATTTTGAATTGCTTCGCAATCTTTCTGTTTTCAGTATACTGGATTGCCCGTTATTGCTGGGCCTTTCCCGCAAGTCCACTATTTACAAAACACTGGGCATTACAGCTGAGGAAGCATTGAATGGAACAACGGTACTTAATACAATAGGTTTGATGAACGGAGCTTCTGTTTTACGGGTACATGATGTGAAGGAAGCCGCAGAAGCGGTAAAGCTGTTCGATGCATACGGTCACTCCTGAAAATGGAAAAGAGCGATCTTTTCAGATCACTCTCTTTGAACCATAATTTTTGATCATGGCCTTAACCCACAGTCTTCCATAGATATCTCACAGGAAATGGATTTATTATCAGACAAAGCAAAAAGTACGGTGTAAAGTTTCCAGGGAACGACTATCCAGGGGGTGCGGAGGTTTGAAACGGATCAATGGACTAAAAACGGAGCCTTTCAAAAAAAATACCCATCCTTTGATGGGTACAAAGTTGCAACATTATTTGATACGATGACTATTTTACCACTTGAGTGGCATCAAGTTTATCAAAAATTTATTTTTGGGGTCTTTTTGATGGCGTTTCCGCCGGTTGCTCAATCGGTTGATCTGAAACCTTTATTAATTCCACCTCGAACTTTAGCGGTTCGAATGGTTTAAAGGGAGATTCAGGCGGAGGATTTTTTCCATACGCCAGGAAACCCGGAATATATAATGTACCCTTACCACCTTCTTTAAACAATAATAATCCTTCTTCCCAACCCCTGATCACACCCGGTATACCACCTAACTGGAAAGGATAAGAGAGAGATTGAAAAACGCTGTCGTTGTTTAACAATTTACCGGTATATTTTACCAATACATATTTTTTTGGTTCAGCCTGTGGGCCTGAGCCTTGCTCCTTTATTTCAACGAATGTGCCTTTCCCTGTTTTTTGGGCGTTGATTTTTCTATCGGCCAGGTATTTTTCCATGTCCTTTAATTCTTTGGCTATTTCCCCGGATTTTAGCATTTCTTCATCTGATTTCTTCAACTCCTCTTCCCTGTCTTTTTTCATTTTTGCCATCATATCTTCCTGTGCTTTTAGTTGACGGGGTCTGTCCCTTTCAGCCTCCCGGTTATAGTCTGCCTCTCCCACGCTGTCATTTCTGAAAACTTCCACTATACGTACCGTAGTGGTCAGCCTGTCTCCTTTTTTTGCGTTGGGTGGCAGGAACGGCGAATGTTGTCGCATTAATAATGTATCAGTCATTTGCACAGTGACAACGCTGTCACCTTTACGCAGCATTGTTAAAACTTCCTGAACGTCGTAAGAAGGGTTATCAGGCGTCTGGGCCCTCACTTTCAAATATCCCGGAACCTTGCCATAGCTGTCAAAGGATTCCATCAGGGAGTCATTATATTTAATCCTAAAATTAAATTTAACTACATCCCCCATCCTGATCAATGAATCTGCCCCTTTACCGGGAAAAATTCTGTAAACAAGACCACTTTTTGTTTTCTTGTATGATATTTTATTGCAGCCGGTAAATGCAATTACTGCCAGCAGAAGAATACCAAATAGCCTGATTGTTTTCATCTGTTTATTTTATAATTTTTATATAAAAATTTACCCTTTCAATGGATGCGATAATGAATGATTTTAATTGACATTTCATTCTTAAAAGTCTATTGCAAAAGAGATACATTTTCTTTCATGGCCTGTTTAAAATGCTGAACTGTTTTTTCCAGGGAATCATTGCTGTGGCCGCCGGATGCTGAAAAATGTCCACCTCCATTGAAATAATTGCGGGCAAAGGTATTACAATCAAAATCACCTTTGCTGCGGAAACTCCATTTGCGTTCTTCATCCCTGTCAATAACCAGCGCCACCAATTTAATACCCTGTATCGACTGTGGAAAATTAACAAGCCCTTCTGTATCGCCGGTTTTTATCTGGAATTTCTGCAAATCAGCTTTGGGAATGGCGATCAGCACTGTATTGTATTCATAAAAAACCTCCATCCGGTGCAACAGAACATGACCCACAAACCGCAAACGGTTTTCCAGGAAATTATCAAAGAGTTTTTCATGTATGCCGTCATGCTCCAGTCCTCTTGATTTAAGATCGGCCACCAACTTATGCACTCCGGCATGTGCAGACCGGAAACGGAAAGAACCCGTATCTCCCACTACACCGGCATAAATACATTCACTCACTTCTTCATTGATTTTATCTGCATGACCGGATTCAACGATCAGGTCATAGATCATTTCAGAGGTGGAACTTTTGGAACTGTCACTGGCGCCATAGTCAAACGAATCTTCATCGGGCTCCTGGTGATGGTCAATCAGTATTTTGGTACAGACAAGCTGTTTCAGCTTTTCCGTCAACGTTTTGGTACGGTAAAAAATATTGAAATCCAGACAAAATAACCATTCCGCTTTATCCAGGACTGCTTCTGCTTTTGGTTTGTCCATTTCATAGTCCATCACTTCATTTACTCCCGGCATCCAATTGACCCAGCCGGCCCAGTTGGTGGGAGAAATGACGGTAACTGTATGCCCCAATTGAACCAGGAAATGCTTCAATGCCAGTGATGAACCCATTGCATCTGCATCCGGCTTTTGATGAGTAGTGATCACCACACGGCGGGGTTCAGTTAATAAGGGAAATAATCCTTCAAGCGGCTTCATCATAAAGGTTGCAAAAGTAGGGAAATCAGTTCAGAGTCGGGAGTTCCGAGTTCGGAGTTCAGAGTCGTTAGTTGGGAGTCGGAGTTTTCATTTTTCGAGATTCGACTCCCGACTCCAAACTCCCGACTCCCGACTTTCTCTTACCTTTGCGGCCGAAAAACAAATAGTGGCAATTATGAGCAATAGAACCTTCACAATGATTAAGCCGGATGCTTTTAAGAACGGGTATGCCGGGGCAATTTTAGACCGTATCCTCCGGGAAGGTTATAATATCAGGGCCTTAAAGATGACAAAACTAACCCCCGAAAAAGCTGCTGAGTTTTATGCTATTCATAAAGAAAGACCTTTTTTCAAAGACCTTGTTGAGTATATGTGCCAGGGACCTATCATTGCGGCCATCCTGGAAAAAGATAATGCAGTGGAAGACTTTCGTAAACTGATCGGCGCAACTGATCCGGCAAAGGCAGCGCCAAATACGATCCGGAAATTATATGCTGCTTCTGTTGCTGAGAATGCTGTTCACGGAAGTGACAGTGATGATAATGCAAAGATCGAGGGGGATTTTATGTTCTCTGTGCTGGAACAGTTTTAATCATACTTTTTTGCAATAGCGGGTTTCCCTTTGCTTAAACCGGGTTTATCTTGAAAACCAGAACTCAAGATCTTTCATGTGGTTGATAAGATCGCCGCTTGGATAAATTATTTCGGCTTTCATTTTCAAATCAAATTTTCCTGTGCCGACATTTATTTCGCTATAGGGCATAAATAACTGCAGGTCTTTATACACCGCTTCATCATAGCCGGGCTTAAGGCTTTTATATACCGCGAGTTGCCCGTTCTTGCTTCTGTATTCAGTACTGACTCCATCGATCTTCTCCCCGTTTTTCTTTTCAAAATAAACAGCCGCATAGGCATCTACACCCTTCAGGTTAATGGCAGTAAATTTAAGATGGATACGCAATCCTTTTTTCCCATTTTCAGTTATATCATAGTCAATCCACATATCTTCAAAAGTAACATCTGCTTTAATAATTGATTCCGCATCTGCCGGGCTGCCGGGTTTGGTATATTCAAAATCATAATAAGTTAATTGTTCAATGAGACCGCCGGCTTTGTAGATCAGTTTCACATCCATCGTCAGGTCATATGCTCCCGGCTCCTGGTCCAGTTCGCTGTAAGGCATAAAAAGAGCGAGGTCATCATAGATAGCGGGATCGTAGGCAGGCTTAATGGCTTTGTAAAGGGCCACATCACCGGCCGTGCTAACAAACTTATTGTTCTTGTCTTTCAATACGCCTGCTATTTCATCATTATAAGTATAATAGACAGCAACAAATGCATCCATATTCTTCATACCGTAGGCCGTGAATTTGACATGAATTTTCATTCCCCTTACGCCATCTTCTGTTATATCATAATCAACCCAGAGAGAATCAAAGCTGGCGCTGGGTGTGGCATGGTTCCAATGATTTTTTGGAGAACACTTTGCATTGGCGATCGCAATGCCGGCAAGAGAAAATATGAAAAAGCAAATAGTTTTTTTCATTCATGGAGAATTACACACTAAAATTAGAAAAAATAGACTTAACCAAAAATCATTTTACCAACCGTACCTGGTAAGGATTATAATTGCTGTGACGGAGTTGGCCATATGCCTGAAGCTGGCCCTGCTGCAGGAAGGGGGCCCAAAGCTGCCCATGACATTATTGGAAAAACCATAGCCTTCTTTAGGGATACCAAAAAAGTTGGTATTCATCTTCCTGTCATCATTTTCGTCATGCAGAATTGCAATCGAATAATTGCCCGCAGGCAATCCCGAAAAAACAACAGAAGCAGATTTATTGCTGATGGCCACCTGGGCTTTTCTGAATGCTTTTTCCGGTTCAACGGGATATCCCACACATTCTCTGAATAAACTGATCAGGACATGTCCTTTGTTGTTGCGGAGATTGATGACAGAAACATTGATACCATCCTGGGCCAGGAGTTGCATGCCCGAATTGAAGATAAAAGCGAAGATCAACAACAATTTTATTTTTTGGGACATGGTCAAAATAACAGCAGGGTGTCAGAATAGTCTAACTGATTATTACCGGGGATTTAATAGCCCGGGTATTCTGTTTTAAATCACTCTTAATTTAATGATCTTATTCTCCACCGGCGTCACTGAATAACCTTCTTTTCTCAGTAAATTGATCAGCCCCTTTTCTCCCGGTAAATGACCGGCTCCTACTGCAATGACCAATGACTTCTCAGGCATTAATGAATTTAATTTCTTTACCCAGTTCTGGTTGCGATGGTAAAGCAGGAGGTCAGTAAAGCCGGCCATGCCTGCATCTGTTTCCACCATCAGGTCTTCCAGTTTTTTTAAATCCTGGCTCTTGTAGGCTTTAAACATTTCTTTCATTTGTTTATCTTCCTTATCCCCGGCGCCGGCGTTGTCAATATAACTTACGAGTTGCTGTGCCTGCAATTTGTATGGTATGCTGTCAAGCATCCCGGCCTGGTAGGCCATTGTTTCAAGTCCTTTTATCTTTTTACCGGATTGTTTTGCTTCCTCCATGATCACCTGCTCCATCATCGCTGTATTTTCGCAAGGCATTGAACCTTCTTCTAAAGTAGAAGCCGCCAGTATCGGCTTAAAAGTTTCCAGCATGGAAAATGGCAGCATGGAACCTTTGCTTTCAAAATAATTCTTCACTTTCTTATAATCTTCCTTACTCAGCAGATCCTGCAAGGTTGTATCACCTGTCATTTTCATTTTAGCGATGGCGCCGATCATTTCAAAGAGATTATCCATATCCACTTCAAAATAGACTTCATCACATTCACGGAGGACAGATCTCATATTGCTGCTGAGAACGGCATCATCTGCACAAAGCATGTGAATAGTGCCAAAGAGATAAGAAGTTTTCTCCAAACCATGGCCGCTGATCTTCCACAACAAAGTATTATTTTCATCAGCATGCTGGGCATGGGTTGAAATTGCCAGGAGACTCACTAACAAGACCGCACTGATTCGTTTCATTTTATATAAGTTTTAAGCAAATTACTGAATTGTGAATAGTGAATGGTGAATGGCAAATTAAAGCAAAGACCTTTCCAAAGAGAATTTGTGCCTTTGTGTCAGGCCTCACCACCTCACCCATTGTCTGTTCATTTATAAACGAGCTTATACCTCAATTCCCTCTCCTTAAGGAGGGAATTGAACAAGTTTTTCTTTGTAAAAACAAATATCCCTCGGGTGAGGCCGGTGTGATCAATAAAACACTTCTTCCCAGTACCGGGAAAACTTCGTCCCCCATTTCATCACTAATTCCCCCGGCGGGATTGACAGTCCCAGTTCCTGCCTGATTGCCAGAACAGGAAGATTTACACCGGCACCCCATGCAGCGGAGATAGTTCCCTGTACACGGGGATTGATCTCAAGAATTAAAAACTGGCCTGCCCCTGATTTTTTTACCTGTATGCCAATATTGCCATGCAATTGAAGTTCTTTTATGATCTGCCGGCAATAACTAATGATATTTTCCTCTTTTACAAATTCACCTTCCACGCTGATGCCATTGATCATTCTTTTTCTCAGTCTCGGAACGATCAATACTGATTCGCCGTGATCAGCGAGACAATCAACAGAATATTCTTCAGCAGGCAAATATTCGCTGATGAGTAATTCAGGAAATAATCCGGAGGAAAGAACCCGGATAGTCTCATCCAGGCTGATATAAGTTGATGTTGGTTTGTGGTTAAATAACAGATCAAGTTCATTCATCTGGTCACTGATGATACGGAAACCACGGCTGCCATTTGAAACGGATGGTTTAAAGCAAACTGCCCTGGAAGGATAGCCTAATTCCTCCACTGCAGTTCCAAACTGCTCAACCGTCTCAACTACCCTGAAATCAGGAACTGCTATTCCCCGCCATTGCAGGAATTCATACAGCCTGCTTTTGTTATTGGCAATTTCCAATGAAGCGGTTGGCGAAACCAGCAGCTTCGCTCCGGTCCCTTCAAATTCTTTGATATGTTGCGACAGCGGAATCAGTTCTTTTGTCACCAAAGGCAATACGGCATGAATATTTTTTTTTCTGCATAGGGAAAGAACGGCATCTGTAAAAGAAGGATCATTGGCAAAGGGAATGGTTTCAAAATCCTTATTCATGAATCTTCCAACTGCATTTGGATTGGCATCGGCAACTGTTATATGAAATGATTTTTCCTGCTGCAAACATTTCAGAATGCCTGCCGCACCAGGGGCACCGCCGCCGGTCATGAGGATATTTATGTCCCTGAACGTTGTTCGCAACCTTCGTTTCACTTGGTTGCCTAAAGGGGAACTTATATCTGTATTTTTACTTTTATTTGCCATTAGTCTGATATCAGAAAGTATTTATTCGACAACAGCTTCCTCACCGTACATCTGTCCTTTAAATTTAAGTGAAGGAGATGAAATAAATGCTCCAATTCCCAGCTCATTCCATTTTGCATCCACTGCCCTGATTGTTGCATCATCCGCCACAATGATATTCGGCCAGTCTCTTTGGAAATCGTCTAATTCTTTTGTTTTTCTTGTTCCATCGAAGCCCATACAAGCGAGATATGACTCGTGAGTCGTGAGTCGTGAGTCGTGAGTGGGCTTGCCTGCCGTAGCTTCCGCCTTCGTTAAAACTTTGGCGGATGAATCAGCGAAGGCAGGTCGTTTACAGAGCTGATGATCTCTTTTTGGGTCGAGGTTGTTGCAGAAACGCCACAAGGCTGTTGGCAGATCGTTAGCATCAACTGTATGTTCAACATAAAGAATCATCTTCACTCCTGCCATTTCCTTTAATGCACAAACCTGTTCATGCAGTTCTTTGATATGGCCTCTCCTGTTTTTCTTTACAGAAATAATGAGGCAGGGAATTTCTTTTTTCAGCAATGACGTATTAACACCTGCTATCTCCGGGAATATATTTTTCAAATTTGATTCAATGACTCCGGACTCCGGACTCCCGACTCCCGACTCATAACCGTCATCTTTCTCTTCGTCAAACTTAAAAGTACCGTCAATACACATCTTTCCTCCAAACCCCAGTTTACTGCAACTATGGTCCAGCACATCCATCGGCCCGGTGGAAAAATAAATATCAGTGGCAGGGTTCAGGTTTTTAAAAACATCCTGTGCCAGCCTTAAATAATCATTGATCTTAAATGAATCTTCGGAAGCCCCTCCTTCGGAGAGCCTGTCCCGCCCGGATGGCGGGAGGTTTGGGGAGGCCGTCAGTACCAGTATTTTATTAAACATCATCTGCCCCGCCCCCCACATCGCATTCATAACTTTTTGCCCCTGCCCTGCATAATCTTTTTTAATTTTTGTAATAACGAGATTATGAAACACCCCTTCTACCGGCATATCCATATCTATAATTTCAGGGACCATCGTCATTTTAATTGGCGCCAGGAAAATCCTCTCGGTAGCTTTTCCCAGCCAGGCATCTTCCTGTGGCGGAATGCCAACAATAGTGGCGGGATACACTGCATTTTTTTTATGTGTAATGGCAGTAATATGAAATCTTGGGTACCAATCCGGCAATGAATAATAACCGGTATGATCACCAAACGGACCTTCCCAGATCAATTCATCATTGGGATCCACAAAGCCTTCAATGATAAAATCAGCATCTGCGGGAACTTCCACATCCGGCTGTGAGATACATTTTACCAGCTCCACTTTTTTCTTTCTCAGGAAACCGGCCAGCATGTATTCATCCACATTTTCCGGCAGCGGCGCTGTTGCTGAATAGGCATATACCGGATCACCGCCGAGAGCAACTGCAATTGGCATCCGCTTATTCAATTTTTTGTATTCATTGAAATGTTTAGCCGAAACCTTATGCTTGTGCCAGTGCATGCCTGTCAATGCGGGTCCGAATACCTGCATACGATACATGCCGACATTGCGTGAACCTGTATTGGGATCTTTGGTATGAATAACAGGAAGTGTAACAAATGGCCCGCCATCTTTTGGCCAGCAGGTAATTACCGGGAGTTTAGTAATATCCGGTTCTTTCATCACTATTTCCTGGCATTCTCCTTTGCCAGTTTTTACTTTTGGCATCCAACTGGCGAACTGGCTGAGTTTGGGAAGCAGTTTTAATTTATCAAGGATGCCTTCCTTTGGCGCAGATAATAGTTTGAAAAGATCTTCGATTTCCTTTGCCACATCATCGAGATGATTAACACCAAGGGCCATACACATTCTTTTCCCGCTGCCATAGGCATTCATCAGCACCGGGAAACCATAACCGGTATTTTCAAACAGCAACGCTTTACCACCGTTTCCTGATTTGCTTACCCGGTCGGTTATTTCGGCCATTTCCAGTTTGGGGTTCACGTAGGTCTTTATGCGAACCAGCTCACCGGCTTTTTCCAATGCTTCAATAAAATGCTGCTGATCTTTATATGCCATTCCTGCAAAGGTAACCCCGCAATGATTAATTAGACTTATGGGAGTAAAAGTTCAGGGTCGTCAGAATTTTCCAAAAAACTGTGTAATATCAAAATAGATGCTTTTTTCTTCACCTTCTTTTGTCTTGATCCTTAAAATATCATACTTTTTGTTTCCCTTGCCGCTCAGCGATTGGCTGATCATTGTGTAACCCGGGTAATTCTTTTTCAGCCATTCATACTCTGCATGAACGCCGGAGCCCTCATTATTTTCTTTAATAATGATAGCATTTTCAAACGATGAGCCATCATTTGCAGAATTGGCGGCAGGCGTTGTGTTGCTGGTTGAAACGGTATTTGTTGCAGTCGTTTTTTTAGTTGAAGAACAGGATGCAAGAACAACCACCATGGCGAGTAGTACAGCAGATAGTCGCATAAATAAGTTTTTGGTGATGGATGACCGGAATATCACCTGTAAGATAACAGGAATGGCTGTTTTACACAAAACATGAGCTGCTTTTTTCCCGTTTGTTACCCGCTTATCAATTATTTTTCTGCCTCCTCGCCGATTTACTTACTTTTAAAACTCATTAAAAACAATATTATGCGTTTAACCCGTTTGGTGCTGGTACCTGCAGCACTTATTTTTATTACGACTTCATGTAGCAATAAAAAATCAGGTTCAGGATCAAAGAAAGGCGATATCCTCGTCGAAAACCTTGATACAACTGTTAGCCCCGGCGAAGATTTTTTTCAATATGCCAATGGCGGGTGGATTAAAAAGAACCCGATACCGGGTGATGTAAGCGGTTGGGGTATTGGCAACCTGGTAATCGAGGAAAACCTGAAACGCTTCAGAGAACTTAATGAAAAAGCGGCTAAAGCTGATGCTGCCAAAGGAAGTAACGATCAGAAGATCGGTGATTTCTGGAAAACTGCGATGGACAGTGTAAAGGCTGACCAACTCGGGTTAAAACCATTGCAGTCATGGTTTGATAAGATCAATGCGGTCAGCGATGTAAAATCATTGGTGACAACTGTAGCTGAATTAAAGAAAATAGGATCCAGTACATTATTTGGAGAAGGTGTAAGTCAGGATAGCAAGAACAGTGATGTAATGGCTTATACTCTCTGGCAGGGAGGAATTGGCTTGCC
>JBGPKR010000083.1:0-13976 GCA_041486045.1 Chitinophagaceae bacterium
AATTGTCAATGCGGCCCCTAATCAGCCGCCGGTTGCAAATGCCGGCCCCGATATCACTATAACCTTACCTACTAATACAGCTACATTAAGCGGTAGCGGAACAGATCCGGATGGATTCATCGCAGCCTATGCCTGGGTAAAGATTGCAGGCCCGGCCGCAGGCACACTCACAAATGCTAATACCGCAACTGCAACTGCCAGTGGATTGGTTGAAGGTGTGTACAGCTACCAGTTAACCGTAACGGATAATACGGGGGCAACCGCAAAGGACACAATTGTTGTATCAATGGAAGTTCAAAGGTATCAACAGAATATTTTTCGAGATATGAAAATTTATCCAAACCCTGTAAAAGATGTAGTGAATATTGAAATAAAAAGCCCTGTACCGAACAATGTAGTTTCTTTGATCTTATTAAACAGCAAAGGGGACCTGCTGTATCAGGAAAATAATATTGTTCTATGCGGATACAGTATAATAAAGACTATTGATTTATCTGGCCTTATACCAGGGATCTACTTTTTAAAGGTTAACTATGGCAGCGAATTCAGGTTGGTAAAAAAGATAATAAAGGGCTAAATATTATTTCACAAATAATTTGTAGGATGGATGGGTTGCTAATTGCAGCATCAGTTTATCATCTTTTGAATCACCATAGCAATAAATATTTTTATATCCAGCCGTATCAAATCTTTCTTTGATTCGGCTGAGTTTTTCAGGGCCATTACAGTTTTGACCAAGAAGCTTACCCGTTATTTTTTTCTCTTTTACTTCCAGTCTTGTGCAGATGTATTGCAGGCTATTTTGAATGCACCAGGGCGCCACCCAATTTTCAGCAGATGCGGATACAATAACTATATCTGCATTTTCTTCCCGGTGCTTTTTTATGGCAAGTAAAGCATCTTGTTTTACCAGGCGGGGAATAATATCTGCAGTAAATGACAGGCAGTCTGCATTGAATTTTTCTACATCAGTTTTTTCAAAAAAATAAGCCAGGAATTTTTCTTTTGCTCTTCTTTTGCTAATTAAACCAATTTTCATGGCAATTAGCCAGGGGGATATAAGGCAAATACCAATCCAATAGCCGGCAAAGCCCCGGGAATATTTGGCAAATTCAAGCATGGTATCCTTCCTGGTAATCGTACCATCAAAATCAAAAAAAGCGATACTTTTTTGCAAAACTATTTATTTAAAAATGGTAATATTTTTTGCGTACAGAATCAAATAAAAGCTGATGATCCATAAAATAATAGTTACCTGTATAAATCTGTCTTTGTAAAAGATCTTAGTGGGCGATTGTGAATCACCCTGGACATAAATCAGTTGTAAATACCTGAAAATACCTGCCAGTACAAATAAGCAGGTGTAATACAAACGATATGTTTGCAGTCGATTAATAATTTCCGGCGAAGTAGTATACATAAAATAAGCCACTATTATAACGGCGCAAATCAGGGAAAGGGCCGTATTAATGAAATCGAGGTTATAACCTTTTACTGCCTTACGCATATCACTTCCGGAAGATAGTTTCAGCAATACATCATCTCTTCTTTTAGCAACAGCCATAAACAGTGCCAGCAGAAAAACCATAATAATTAACCATTCACTCAAACCGATTTTTGCAATTACAGAACCCGCTTTAATTCTTAAAACAAACCCTATCGCTATAATAAAGATATCAAGAATGGGGATGTTTTTTAATCCGAAAGAGTAAAACAGGTTCATCACAAAATAAATTCCAAGCACGAACATAAATTTGTCCCGTATCATCCAGGCTCCGGCGAATCCCGCTATGAAAAATATAAATGCCAGGATAAGTGCGGATGTTTTATTTACGGCCCCGGATGCCAATGGCCGCATTTTTTTGGCCGGGTGTCTTTTATCATCCTCAATATCCCTGTAATCATTAATGATATACATGCTGCTGGCAACCAGGCTGAAACAAATAAATCCACCCAGTAATTGCAGCAGGATTTCCGGATTAAAAAAAAGCCCCGCAAAAAAAAGAGGTATAAACAGGAAAAGATTTTTTGCCCAATCCCTGGGCCTGATCAGTTTGATATAATTTTTCATACTATTTCAGGATATTAATGGTTTTTGCTTCTCTGCAACTTTTTTTATTTCATGCTCTGCAAGCCACAACAACATTGGAATCATAATCATAACAAACGGCACCATGAAAAGCCTCGTTTGGTATGCTACAACAGAAATATAATGTACGGCGAACCATACCGGGGTCAGGAACAAAAACCATTTCTTAAGAAGATATGGTAAGGACCTGAATTTATAAAGGATGATCAATGGAATAACCCCATAGGTGCCGATCAGTTCCAAATAAGCTTTTGCCCCGACAGCGCTAAAAAGATTTAGCTTCAGCATAGGCCAGCCCGCGGGAACTTTCCATACTTGCTGGGGCTTATACCCAAAATATAATCGTAGTCCTGTGAAAATAACAAAAAAAAGAGCATACAAGAAAATGGTGAAGAACCATACTTTTCCGGGAGGGAAAATAATTGTCTTCCAGGTTTTTTTGGTAAAATGAAAATTACTGAAATCAGCCTGTGATATAAAATATAAAGCAGGGATCATGATGCTGGTCTCACGGTTAAATGCTGCGAGTATAGTAATAGGTACCAGGAGCCATGGATTTTTTTTATATACAATGATATTAGCTGCGGAAAGGTAAAAAATGATATCCATGTAGGTATTAAAAGACAGGTCTGCCGCTGCAACTGCATTACCTAATGCAAGTGCGAGAAAATTAATCCCGAAAAAGATAAGCCACTTACTGCTGACGAAATAACGCCATAATTTCCATGCCAGGTAAAAAATCAGCAAATGCTCAAAAAACCGGAAGAGAATAAAAATGATCATATATTTCATTGCCCCGGGAGTCTGCATAAGCTTTATAAACTTATCTGTTTCATCCGTTGTGCCTGTATTGTCTTCTATTGCAAAATGAATTTTCTTTTCTATTGGATAAACTTTGTCTACGGTTACATTATAAATGCCGATTAAGGCTTCAATGGCATAAGGACATAATACCCTGTATTGCCAGGGGTTGTAATACTCCGATCTTTTTTCTATTACAGCGCGGTGCCTTTCATAAGTTAATAGTCCATTACTATAATAGAAATTTCTGTAAATTGGGAATATAGAAAGCAGCACAAAACAAAAGCATAAAAACCAGGTGCCGATACCTTTATTTTTTTGCGACAATTGTGTAGTGTGGGTATACATACATAACTCGTTTTTCCTGTTCAATAATAGTGAGCCCATTTACCTTTAAAAGCTGAATTGCACTTGCAATGCTGATTTCGTTACCAATTTCCCGGGCAAAAATGAAGTCGTGGAGCTTATTGAAATATACAAGGGGACTCCTGGCATTTATATCTTTTAAGATCAGCCTTGCTCCTGGTTTCATGGTAAGTGCCAGCGTCTTAATAAAATCTTCCTGTCTTTTTTTAGGGACATGATGCAAAACATCAATGAGAAAAATAGTATCCATGTCACCTAATTCTGCCGGGAAATTTTTGCCATCATATTCGGAGAAATAATAATTATGCCCGGGTAAATTACTAAAGAGATTTTGTGCGTTGTTAATCAGCTTCTTGCTTATCTCAATTCCATATAAATAAAAGGGCTGCGCAAATTCACTGAGTAACAGGAGAAACTGACCCGATCCGCAACCTACATCTCCAACTTTTTCGCCGGGTTGAACCTTTTTGATCAGGCTGATAAAAGGGCATATCAGCGATCGGTATTTAATCTTTAAGCTGTCAATAAAGCCGGCCCCTTTATATGTCTTTTTCAAAAAACGGATGATGGCCCGGTTAGTCAGTTCTGTTTGCATTAGGATGGTTAAATAAATTAGTTGCGGCTAAATATACTAAAGTTTAAAAAAATAGCTCAATTATGAGATAAATTCATAACAAGCACAAATGATATCCTGGAATGTAAGAATGAGTTTCAGCTCGTTTGTTGCCAATGCTAATTGCTCTTGGTTGCTTTGGCAGGCAATTTTGCCTTAAATGAAAATTTTTCTTTCAGTCTTAAGAACGGCGCCTCAAAGTAACGGTAACTTAATAAACTGATACCAATCGTAATCAGTAATGTAATAATGGTTTCCAGGAAAACAACTTGCCATACATGACTGTTAATCCCCAATTTTTGGGTTAGCCCAACTGTAAGCGAAATAATAATGAAATGAAGACAATATAAGCCATAAGTTACTACGCCCAAACGGGTGATGATCCTGAAATTGCCCATTTTATAAAATGAATATCTGGCAAAGCACTGTTCCAGTATGATTAATAAAATGATCGTCGAAATGATGAGTCTTTCAAAAATGCGTAACCAATACGATGATAACAAAAATTCATCACGGAATAAAAAAACAAATGCAAAAGCCAGGTAAATAAACAGGATAAACCATCGTGGCAAATTTGCGATCCTGCTCTTGAAAGAAGCAGATTCCAAAATAAGCCATGCACCAAGGCCTCCCAGTGCCATATCACCGATGCAGGATAGCGTGTGCATTTCGTGAAGCCTCGGTAAATCATTCAGGGCCCTGAAGATCAGGCTACCGGATAATATGAATAAAAGCGGTATCCAGAATCTTTTTAATGGGAAAAGACTAAGTATGACCGGCCAAACAAGATAAAATTGTTCTTCTATGGCCACACTCCACAATACGCCCAATCCGGGGGCATCGGGCATCCCTTTGTGTATATAATCAAAGTTGCTGATGAAGCCAATATAATACCAGGGATTGGCTGTTTCGTTTGGCACCGCGCCGGCAAATGTTTTTGTATAGGGGAAAATTACAAAGCCATAAAATACACAGGCAATATATAAGGGCCAGATACGAAGAATTCTCCTCATCCAGAACCTGCCAATTTGAATATTGTTGTTGCCTTTTTTTTCTTTAATCAGTAAATAAGTGATAAGAAAACCACTCAACACGAAAAAAAAATTAACACCCAGGAACCCGTTTCCAAATAGGGTTACTTTAAAAAAATGATACAGCGCGGAGTTTTTAATTCCCGGGTTATCCGTATTGAAACTATGGAAAAAGAACACGAACAAAAAGCAAAAAAAACGAAGTCCGTCCAGGTTTTCGAAATAATTACCGGTAAGTGATTTTTTGGGATTTGCCATTAAATAAATCTACGGGGATTTGGTTGTAAGCAAAAAAAGGTCTCAGAACATAAAGATAAAGACATTCTGTTTGCTTTCCGGCCATGTGTGTGAAATATCAGTAATATGAATTTGATACTTTTGCAGCCCTTTGCCGGGACATTTGAATGGATTCCGGAGTAAACCAGGTAAAACAACACCCATTTTTCAAATATCACAGGCTGGCATTATTTTCAGTTATTTTCATTTCTGTGAATGATATTATATAGCGTTGTATTATATTGTAACCTTCGTGACGTTTAATGAGAATACAAATTTTAATCCTCCCGGAAGCAATCTGTTGAATGTTGAATCGTAAACAAAAAGCCCCGCATTATCGGATTTTTTTTTAGTAGCCTATTTTTTCATTCTCCCTTTAACAGTTTCTTCATTTTTCCAGTTGTCTTGATTATACAAGGATCAGAACGTAACAAATATTAAAACGGGAACGTTCCCGGGAAATCAACAATCGTTTGCATAATGATCATGCTCAAGTTTTGACAGTTTGATGTCATTTCAGAACCAAATTCCGGCCCGGTATTGGTATCTTTGCATACCAATCCAAATCAACTGCCCGGTGAGAGTTATTCACGGGCATTTTTGTTGACTCACTGTTAACAAAAAAATAGAAGTACCCTGATAAGAAGATGTTCATTTTAACGTTGGTTGAATATTGGTTAATGCCTGCCTGAACAACAGACAGGATAAAAAGTAGCAATGAAGAAAAGATTCAAAGGGTTTTACCTTCTCATTTCATCCATAGTAATTGGTCTATTGCACCTGCCTTTTGCTTTTGCAAAATCAGCATCGGGCGCAAAATTATTTTTTCACCCGCCGGTTGATTCGGCTAAAAAAACGAATATTGCTTCAGCGCCGTCTGCGTCTTCCATACTATCTGTATACGACAGCCTTCATTTAAGCCTGAAAGGACTTAGCCAGCAGGCTTTTGATTATGCTAAAATGGGATTGAATACACTGCTTGCTGAAGGCAAATTGCTGAATGATTCAATCATATCTATAATAGACTTCAGTGAGCCCAGCAACAAAAAAAGATTGTTCATCATTGACCTGAAACACTATAAAGTATTATTCAACACACTGGTGGCACACGGAAGAAATACCGGCCGTGAATGGGCCACTTCATTTTCCAACCAGAATACTTCTAACATGAGCAGCCCCGGGTTTTATATTACCCGGGAAACTTATGAAGGTCACAACGGTTATTCATTAAAACTGGAAGGAGTAGAAAGAGGCATCAACGATAATGCGTATGAAAGAGGCATTGTTCTCCATGGCGCCGCCTATGTTTGCGATGATTTTGTAAATGCCCAGGGCTTTATAGGCCGCAGCCAGGGTTGCCCGGCTGTGCCGGTGCAGGCGAGCAGACCCATTATTAATACCATAAAAAATGGAACCTGTTTGTTTGTGTATCATCCATCCTACATTAACAGGTCTCCTATTTTAAGATAATCCTTGTTTATCAGGTTAATTGGTTAACTGGTTAATTAGTTAATTGGGGATTATTCACTCAATACTAAGGGTCATTTGCACCTGCGAAAACTCCTTGCATAAATGCCTAATTAACCTATCAACCAATTAACTAATTAACCTCACGTATCTTTGAGGATTAATTAAATGTTATGCTCAGGATTGGCGTTTTTGGTGTTGGACATTTGGGGAAATTTCATCTGAATAACTGGAAAGAAATCCCGGGAACAGAACTGGTAGGATTTTACGACCCTGATAATGATACAGCAAAAAATGTTTCCGAAAAATATCAGTTGCCCCGTTTTACCGATGCGGATGCATTGATGGATGCCTGCGATGCCCTGGATATAGTGGCCCCCACTAATTTCCATTTTGAATTGTGCGAAAAAGCAATCAAGAAAGCCAAACATATTTTTGTGGAAAAACCATTGGCCCAAACAATGGATGAAGCCAGGCAATTGGTAAAACTGGCTGAAGAATCGGGCATTAAGTGCCAGGTGGGGCATGTAGAACGTTTTAATCCTGCTTTTCTCGCCATAAAAGATATGCAGCTGAACCCGATGTTTATTGAAGTGCACCGGCTGGCGCAATTCAACCCGAGGGGAACAGAGGTCAGTGTGATACTTGACCTGATGATCCATGACATTGACATCATCTTAAGCATTGTAAAAAGCGATGTAAAAAGTATTTCCGCCAGTGGTGTGGGGGTAATTACTGAAACACCCGATATTGCCAATGTTCGTATTGAGTTTGATAATGGATGTGTTGCCAACCTGACGAGCAGCCGTATTTCTATGAAAAAGATGCGGAAGATCAGGTTGTTTCAGAAAGACTCATACATTGGCATCGATTTCCTGAACAAAAAAACAGAAGTCATCAGGCTGAAAGAGCCGCAGGATTCCAATGTGTTTGCCTTTGATATTGAAACCCCCTCAGGCAAAAAAACGATCGCAATGGCCAACCCGGTTATACCTGAGGTAAATGCCATCAAAGAAGAACTCATCGCTTTCAAAAATGCGATCCTGAACAACAGCAAACCCATTGTATCTGAAATTGACGGCCTGATGGCAATGGATGTAGCACATCAGATCCTAGATAAAATTGGCAACAACATTATTACCCGGTGACACAGTCCAACAAGAAAATAGCTATTGGCTGGTATGCCCTGCTGGATTATCTCACAGCCGCAATGGCGTGGCTCCTGTTTTATTTCATTCGCAGTGAAATGCTGAATGATGCGGGGGCATACCCGATCAGTACCAGGTCATGGTTATTGATTTCAGTTATTGTGCCAACAGGCTGGCTGATACTCTATACCCTTGCCGGAACTTATCATGCGCTTTATAAAAAATCAAGACTGGCTGAGTTCACCCTGACTTTTGTTTGCACATTTATAGGAAGTATTGTGCTGATGATCATCTTCGTTTTAAATGATCCTCATACCGGCAACTCCTATTATTATGCTGCATTTGCTGCATTGACCGGTATTCATTTTCTATTTACATTTTCCGGAAGATGGCTGCTGCTTAACAAGGTGAAACGGCAACTCCTTAACGGGAAAGTATATTTCAATACTTTAATGATAGGCAGCCAGGATAATGCCATGAGCATTTATAAAGAAACGGGAAAAAGCCTGCTTGATGGCGGATACCGCTATGCCGGCTTTATCAGTCCTGATAACAACGGAAAGAACGGAATTCAGAAACTCATACCCAGGCTGGGTTCAGTGGAAGAACTGGAAAAGATCATTGATGAAAATCATATTCAGCTGGTAGTACTTGCTATGGAGAAAAATGAGCAGCCGTTGCTGGAGAATATTATTAACCGTTTAAGTGAAAAAGATGTAGAAATAAAAATTCAACCCAACATATTAGATATTCTTTCAGGCTCGGTTAAGACCAGCAATGTATTGGGAGCCGCCCTTATTGATTTACAAACCGGCCTGATGCCCGAGTGGCAGCAAAACATAAAACGGCTGATCGATGTAGCAGTGGCTTTAGCCGGTCTTATATTGCTGTCTCCGCTGATGCTATATGCTGCGTTACGGGTGAAGTTCTCTTCAAAAGGATCTGTCATTTTTTCGCAGGAAAGAATCGGCTACAAAGGCAAGCCTTTCCGGATGTATAAATTCCGGTCCATGATAAACGAAGCGGAAAAAAACGGGCCGTCCCTTTCTTCAAAAAATGATCAGCGCATCAGCAAATGGGGAAAGGCCATGCGCAAATGGAGAATTGATGAATTGCCACAACTCTGGAATATCCTGGTTGCCGAAATGAGCCTGGTGGGACCAAGACCTGAACGTCGTTTTTATATTGACCAGATCATTTCCCGGACCCCTTATTACAAATATCTTCTGAAAGTAAAGCCCGGTCTTACCAGCTGGGGCATGGTACAATTTGGATACGCAGAGAATGTAGAAGAAATGATTGAGCGCAGCAAATTTGACCTGCTCTACATCGAAAACATTTCACTGGCCCTTGATTTCAAAATTATGATTCATACGCTGAGGATCATTTTTAAAGGGAAGGGAAAGTGAGTAATAAGCAACAGACAATTTGCAATTGACAATTTGTTTATTATTTTTGACAAATTATATATTCCATTGAAAAAATTTCTTCTTCTTTCAGTTACGTTTTGTCTTTTGTCTGTTGCCAATTGCCAATTGCAGTACTGGCAGCAAAATGTGAATTATAAAATACAGGTTACCCTGAATGACAGGAACCATTCCCTGAAAGGAAGTGTAACAATTGAATACACAAACAATTCTCCTGATCAATTAGATTTTATCTGGTTTCACCTTTGGCCCAATGCATATAAAGATGAAAACACTCCCTATGCAAAGCAGGTATTCAGGGATGAGGATGGAAAGAAAAGATGGAAAGGCATGAAGGATAAAGGATATATAGATAGCCTTGATTTTTATGTGAACGGAAAAAAGGCAGCTACCGAAAAAAATGAGAAAGCAATTGATATACTCAAATTGCTGTTACCTGAGAAACTTCAACCCGGTGAAAAAATTACTATAACAACCCCTTTCTTTGTAAAAATACCCAGCTATGCTTCCCGGTCAGGTCATATTGATCAGTCGTACATAATCTGTCAATGGTATCCGAAACCGGCCGTGTATGATAAAAAAGGCTGGCACCCCATCTCCTACCTTGACCAGGGAGAATTTTACAGCGAGTTTGGAAATTTTGACGTCAGCATCACCGTGCCGGCAGCCTATGTAATCGGCGCTACAGGAGCTTTACAAAATACAGATGAGTTAAACAGTTATAAAGAATTGGGTAAAAGAAATAATTATGCCGATCATAATCTTGCAAAATATTCCCCGGTTTCTGTGGCTGAAAAAACACTGCAATACAAATGCGAAAATATCCACGACTTCGCCTGGTTTGCGGATAAGGAGTTTATCGTCCGGTATGACACAGCACAATTGGCTTCCGGTAAGATCATTGATGTGTTTTCCTACGGTTATGAAAAAGGAAATAAGAACTGGTCAAAAAGTGTTTCTTATGTTGAAGACGCCATCAGGCATTATTCAAACTGGATCGGAGAGTATCCTTTTTCAATAGCACAGGCTGTGGAAGGACCCCAGAATGTGTCGTCGGGAGGAATGGAATATCCGACGATCACATTGATCACAAGCCCTGATGCAGACGAACCAAAACTGGATGGTGTTATTGCACACGAAGTGGGGCATAATTGGTTTTACAGCATGCTTGGCAGCAATGAAAGAGATCATCCCTGGATGGATGAAGGAATGAATACTTTTTTCCAGTTCCGGTATGAAGCAGAAAAATACAGGGCTAACAGCATCTTTGGCAATCTGATACCACAGGAATTAAAAACTAAATCTTTGCCGGATTTTTTGGGAGCAGTATATAATTCCATGTCGCAGATACCGATGGATGAAGCCATTGAAACAGCTTCTGAAGATTTTCGGGATAAAGAAAAATATGGTATAGTGATATATCTGAAAACTGCCATCTGGATGTATATTGTTGAATTGTCAGTTGGCTCCGAAAAGATGGAAAAAGTAATGAAAGCGTATTTCAACGATTGGAAGTTCAAACATCCGTATCCCGAAGACCTGAAAGCGGAGTTTGAAAAAGAACTGAGCATGAAATTTGATGATATTTTCAGCCTGCTGAATAAAAAAGGTAAATTCGACTAAAGTTTACTTCTTTTTCATTTTTGAAAATACCAACCTGTGAGAAAACTCATTTTATTTCTGCTCGTAACTTCCGGATCAAAGTTCACAGCTTTCTCTCAATATTGGCAACAGGAAGTCAATTATACCATTGATGTTTCTTTGAATGACAAAGAACATGAGCTGGATGCATTTGAAAAAATTGAATACATCAACCATTCTCCTGATACACTTACATTCATCTGGTTCCACCTCTGGCCCAACGCTTATAAAAATGACAAAACAGCTTACACCGACCAGGCATTGGAAAATGGCAGCACTAAATTCTATTTCTCGGATAAAGAACAGAAAGGCTATATCAACCGGCTTGATTTTAAAGTAAACAATATCACGGCGACTGTGGAGGATCATCCGCAGCATATTGATATTGTCAAATTGGTTTTGCCCACTCCTCTTTCACCCGGGCAAAAGATCATCATCAGCACTTCCTTTCATGTCAAGCTACCTTATAATTTTTCAAGAGGAGGGCATGACGGGCAGAGCTACCAGGCCACGCAATGGTATCCCAAGCCGGCCGTTTATGATAAAAATGGCTGGCACCCTATGCCTTATCTTGACCAGGGTGAATTTTACAGCGAGTTTGGGAGCTTTGATGTGAGTATAACTGTTCCTAAAAATTATGTGGTAGCTGCGACCGGGGAACTGCAAAATGCAGAAGAAAAAGAATGGTTGAAAACAAGAGCATCATTTACATGGGAGCCAATAAAAGGAAAAGAAAAGACAACGAGTGGTCAAATAAAATCAACGCTCCTGCTTTTTCCTGAATCAGCAAAAGAAAGCAAGACACTTCAATACAAACAAACAAAAGTCCATGACTTTGCCTGGTTTGCAGATAAACGTTTTATTGTAAATCATGATACCTGCCTGCTTGCATCCGGAAAAGTGATAGATGTATTTACATATTATACAACTCAGCAAAACAAAGGATGGGACAATAGTGTAAAATATTCCAAAGATGCTGTCAGGCATTATTCAACTCTTGTTGGAGAATATCCTTACAATATCGTTCAGGTTGTACAGGGACCTGAAAGTTTTGGCGGTGGCATGGAGTATCCGACCATCACCGTTATTTCTCCGGAAGGAAATGCCATGTCCTTAGACAATGTCATTGCGCATGAAATAGGCCATAATTGGTTCTATGGCATTTTGGCCAGCAATGAAAGAGAACATCCCTGGATGGATGAAGGCATGAACAGTTATTATGACGCCAAATACAAACTTTCAAAATACGGTAAACAACAACAATTGGAAAGACTGGCATTTGAAACAAAAGCTGTTACTAAAACCGATCAGCCGATTGGGTTATCATCAGAAAAATTCAGTGAGTTGAATTATAATCTTGTCGCTTACTATAAAACAGCAGAATGGATGCGATATCTCGAATCACTGTTAGGAACTGAGGTCTTTCATAAAGCCATGCAGGAATATTTCCGCCGCTGGCAGTTCAAACATCCGCAGCCGGAAGATTTTAAAAAAGTGATGGAAGAGAGCAGCGGCAAAAAACTTGATTCCGTTTTTTCTTATCTCAGCAAAACAGGAACATTGCCCAACCAGCAGCGAGGCGGAACCAAAACATCTTTCATCTTTGATTTTAAATCTTTGAAGAATTATGCTGCCAATCCTTCCAGGAACCTGGTAGTTTTCGGACCTGCCATTGGCGTCAACAGCTATGATAAGTTGATGATAGGGGCATTTGTTACCAATATGAAATTACCGCCTTCAAAACTTCAGTTCTTCCTGGCGCCAATGTATGCCACCGGTTCTAAAAGTCTGAAAGGTCTTGGTTTTATATATCAAAGTTTTTATCCCGATCACTTATTCAGGAAAATAGAATTAGGCGTGATCGGCTCGACCTTTACCGCTGACGAGTTCACGGATGATGCCGGTAAAAAAACATCACTTGCCTTTCAAAAAATTGTCCCTGGCATCAAATTTATTTTTAAAGAAAAAAATCCGCGAAGCAATTTTTATCGCTTTATCCAGTTTAAATCGTTTTTGATCAGTGAAGATGGCTTGAGATTCTACCGCGACACGGTTATCACATTGCCGGGACCTGATACGACCATAACAAATAAATACAGGACCATCACTGAAAACAGGACACTGAACCAGTTAAAACTTGTAATTGAGAACAACAGGGCTCTTTATCCTTATCGTGGAGAAATAAATATTGAACAGGGAAAAGATTTTGTCCGCGCCGCCTTTACAGGAAATTATTTCTTCAACTATCCCAAAGAAGGGGGACTTCATGTAAGATTGTTTGCCGGTAAATTCATCTACAGTGATTCTAAAACTATTACCAAACAATTTAATACTGATCGTTATCACCTGAACATGACCGGCGCCAATGGCTACGAGGATTACACGTACAGCGATTATTTTATCGGTCGCAATAAATTTGAAGATTTTCCAAGTCAGCAGATCATGCTGCGGGATGGCGGTTTCAAAGTAAGAACAGACCTGCTGGCAGATAAAGTAGCCAAAACAGATGATTGGCTTGTTGCTGCTAATTTTAGTACCACTATTCCATCTTCCATCAATCCATTGAGCATGTTACCGGTTAAAATTCCGCTGAAGATCTTTTTGGACATCGGCACTTATGCTGAAGCCTGGAAAAATAAAACTCAGAATGACCGGTTCCTCTATGATGCCGGTTTGCAGATCTCATTCCTCAGGGAAACATTCAATATTTATCTGCCGCTTATTTACAGCACTGTTTACAGGGACTACCTGCAATCAACAATACTTAAAAAAGAACGGTTCCTGAAGAAGATCTCTTTTTCCATTGATATTTCCAATTTCAGCCTTAGGAAAATTGACCGCAATTTTGTTTTATAATGAGCGGCTCCCTGAACATACAATACTTCCCCAGCAAGCAGATAGATAAAACCAGGTGGGATCATTGTATTGACAAGGCGGGCAATGGCCTGATCTATGCTTATTCCTGTTATCTTGATAATATGGCAAAAAACTGGGATGCTCTTGTGCTGAATGACTATGAAGCAGTGATGCCATTGACATGGAATAAGAAATACGGCATTCATTATTTATACCAGCCCTTTCTTACAGCACAACTGGGAATATTTGGCAATTCAGTCA
>JBGPKR010000084.1:0-13844 GCA_041486045.1 Chitinophagaceae bacterium
CGCGGGTAAAACATGGCAGTATTTTCATGTAGGTATCCCCAATGAATCACCATCCACGATCAGTTTTTATGATGATAACAACGGGTTCTTTGCAGGGAACAAAGGAATAGTTATTAATACCAATGATGGTTGTCTGACAAGGACGATCAGCCATTTGCCATCCGGGGAAGATATTTATAAGATCATAAGAACCGGTCCTCATTCAGGATGGGCAAGGACTATTTCCAAATTATATTTTACAAATAATGACGGGCAAAGCTGGGTGAATAAAACCTTGCCGGCATCTGCAGCTGCCCATGATATCGCATTCATTAACGACAGTACCGGTATGGTTTTGAATGCGTCCAGTAATGCGACCACTTATTATACAACCGACTATGGCAATACCTGGACCATTGCACAGGTTTCGCCCTATAATGAAGAAATCACATCTATCGCAATGAATAAAAACAAGCAGGCTATTGCGATCCCTTATGGCGTGGCAGCATTTATTGGAAGTATCTTCATATTCCCTGTACCATCAGATACTTTGAAAGTGGCTTTTACTGTGGATACACTTGATTTTTGCAACCGGAAAATAAGATTGAATGCCAGCAGCAATATTTCTTCCACCAATTTTTCATGGATCATTAATTCAGTTCTTTATTCGGGTTCAACAGTAACGATCACTCAACCTGCCGGCACAGACAGTTTAAATATTGCTTTGTATGGTTCGGCCAACCAGGCAGCATTATGTAATGCTACTACAATCCTGGCTGACAGTTTAAAGAAACTGGTCGTTTTTGACTCCATCCCGGTATCGAAATTCAGGTATGACAGCCTTTGTAATAATACAAAGTTTTTATTCACCAACCAGTCTACAGGTACGAATGCCACTACCCGGTACTACTGGAATTTTGGTGACGGAGATACAAGTAAGCTGCTCAACCCACAGCATCAGTACCTGTCATCGGGTAGTTACAGAGTTGATCTGCTTGTATTTTCAAAGAACGGATGTCCTTCAAACACGTTCTCTCTTTTTGTGAATGCAGGAACTCCACCGGATGTCACACTTACCAAATCCAATGATATAGATTGCTCCAATGGTTTAGCTCAATTAACAGCACCACCTGGTTATGCTTACGAATGGTTCCCGAAATCTTCTTTAACCAATCCTTTCACCGCTACTCCGGTTGCTACTCCTGCCAGCACCCAGCTTTATTATGTGATCCTGACAGATAATAACGGTTGCCAGTTGTCCGACAGCATAACAGTATTTGTAACAGCAAATGGAAGCAATAACCTTTTTGTACCTACTGCTTTTACCCCCAACAATGACGGTATCAATGACTGTATTGGAGTTAAAGCAGGCGGTGTATTTAAATCTTTTGTGTTCAGGATTTACAATCGATGGGGTGAACTCGTTTTTTCCACAACGAACCCTGATAAGTGTTGGAACGGGTATTACAAGGGACTCCCCCAGGATACAGCCAATTTTGTATTTTATTTAAAGGCGGAAAGTGATTGTGGTGTCATTTTCAAAAAAGGAAATCTGGCACTTATACGATAAGGAACTTTTTCTATTCCTGCAGAAATTCCTTTTTCTGTGATGTTGAGCTGTTTGAACTTATGATTAAAGTATAAGTAAATAGCATAAGCTATTGTATATATTTTTTCCTCATGGCTATCCGTAACCTTCCTGCTTCCAGCCAGCTGGCCTGTGACCCGATAACTATCGGTTGCATCTCAGGTATGTCCGGGGTCAGGAAATATTATGGATGGTCTTGTACATTTCAAGACAACTCATAGAGCAGAAATAATGATCTTCTTCATTATGCTGAAATTGAAGAGCCGTGGCTGGCGTTTTAATGAGCATATGACAAACCGGGTCTATTACATATTTCCTGGACATGTATTCAATACAGCAGGACATTTCAAATAATTCCACAGGCTTCATTAAGTTTTTAAATTGATGGACACCTTTATTTTTCACGACATAAGGATGACCTTCCGGTAATTGATTTACAAATTCAGCAGAACAAACGATCCGGCCTTTTTCTGCTACCGATGTGATCCTTGATGCTGTATTGATGGTGCTGCCAAAATAATCACCGTCTTTTTTTACAATCGGCCCGTAATGCAGACCCGCATGCAGAGGTAAAAACCGGTTTTCTTCGTACGCATGTTCGAACATGAAGGTGGCCGTATAAGCAAGGTCCTCAGCGCTGTTTGCAACGATCACCATTTCATCACCTACCCGTTCATGCAAATGGCAACTGCCCACCAGTGATTTTTTTACGATCGCAAGGTACTTGTCAATAATGGAAACGGCAGAGTGGGGGCCATGCACTTCCGTCATGGCTGTATAGCCTGAAAGATCGGCCATCATGATCGCAATGTTTGTTTCCATTTTCTATGAATCGGTGAGCGGCAAAAATAAGGCGTTTTTCCTGCCTTTGCTGGTCTTCGTAAGTGCAGGCAGGTTTTGCAAAGCCGGCACCAACAGGTAAAATTTATTTAACCGGTATGGCCAGCAGGGGAATAGTTATATAATATGACATTTTTCGGGTCATACTTCCCTCAAAAAGTTTTTCGATAATATTTTTCTTATGTGTCAGCATCACCATCATGTCAATATTATTATTGGCGATCCAGTTTTTCACATTTTCCATAAAATGATGACCTGCCAGGTGCACAGCATGAATTTCAACATCAGGGTATTGTTTTTTTAAGATGCTCCTGTATGCTTCGATCTTTAATTCATGCACATCGTAGTCTTCCACAAAGTCATCGTCTGTATCGGTGAATATGGTGGCCTGCACACTGGCTGAAAAGAGGCGGGCCATTTTTATGACTGCTGAGATATCTGTTCCCTTTTCGTCAAACCTGTTGATGGCCAGGAGGATCTTTTTGGGGATCTTCCATTCGCACTGCAACGGTATTGCCAACACAGGCACCGGGCTATTGCCGATAACACTGGCGGTCCTGCTGCCAATTATTTTTTTGGGGAGCGCTGTATTACCCAGTGTGCCCATCAGCACCCCGTCAATATTAAATTCCCTGGTAGCATCGAGGATGACATCCAGGGGAAAACCGTTACAGACCTTAGTGCTGATATTTATTTTTTCCTTATCAGCAAAAATTTTAGTCTTCGTTGCCATTGCTTCTGCAACTTTCTGAATTTCCCCTTCCATCATTTCTGATTCAACGGCATGTACAAGGAAGATCTCTCCTCCCGTTTTTTTTGCCAGTTGCACGGCATAGTTCAGCGCTTTTTCTGCATGGGGTGAAAAATCAGTAGGTACCAATATTTTTTTCATAATTGACAGCTTGATGTGCATCTCAAATAACAAAGAATTCGGATAGTAACAATTGATTTTAATCAGCAGGCGGTTTGATTTATATTTTCCGTTTTTACCCGACGCCGCGACGCTAAAGGTCGCGGTTGTAAACTTACGGTCGGGGCATTCATTAAATAAGAAATGTTGAATGGTTGACCCGGGTTTCTGCCAGTAGGCGGACACCTGTGTCCCGGGACTTTCAGGATCCCTGATATTTACCACTTACTCCGGGTGTCCTGCTGCATATCCCATCCTATGAATTATATAACTTTTTCACACAATTATGTAACAAATACCTGTCAGGGTATACTAAACTTTGTCTTTTCAAAAACTCTCACAGGATCAAACTTGAAAAGCCAGCATAAACAGTAATCATGTTCCTTATGTTGCCGGGATATGCAATTAAAGATCTTTCATAACAGCAAAGGGATAGTTTCCAATCCCTGAAACCAGGCAGGTTTTGGGTTTAGTAAAAGTTAGGGCTCCTCTACAGGAGCCCTTTTTAATTTTGGTATTTTTCAAACTTTCTTCAAGGATCCCCTGCTGCTGTGTCAAATGGCTATCCCGAAAAGGAGTTAATATGATAGCATCATCCGGGAACATTTTACCTTTAGCGCCGGCATGAATTTATTTACTGATAAAGCGGTTATCATCATTACCTGCCCCAAACGGCTTTCTCCCTGGCTGGAACAGGAAGTAAAAGAACTGGGATTCGGTATACAGGAAACGTTTATAACCGGTGTACGACTTGCGGGTACTATTAACGATTGCATAAAGCTGAACCTGAACCTGCGCTGTGCAAGCCAGGTCTTGTATAGCCTGGAAAAATTTGAGGCCAATGATGCGGATGCTATTTACAGGAACCTTGTTGATTATCCCTGGGAAAATATTTTACCTGATCCCGGCTATTTTTCCATTACCAGCAATGTAAATAATCCTACCATTAATAACAGCATGTTTGCCAACCTGAGGGTAAAAGATGCCATCGTGGACAGGTTGCGGGAAAAAAGAGGCACAAGGCCATCAACAGGTTCGGCTCTTACCGGGGCTGTTATAAACCTGTTCTGGAAAAATGAGAGGGCGGAAATATTTATTGATACATCAGGTGATTCACTGGGCAGGCATGGTTACCGGAAAATACCGGGCCAGGCACCCATGCTGGAAGCATTGGCAGCAGCGACCATCTATGCAACAATCTGGGACAGGCGATCAGCCTTTGTAAACCCGATGTGTGGATCGGGTACGGTTGCCATTGAAGCAGCGATGATCGCTACCAACAGGCGACCGGGATTATTCAGAACCAATTATGCGTTTATGCACCTGCAGGGTTATGATGAAACGGTTTATTTACGGGAAGATGCCATGCTGGAAAAACAGATCATAGATGTCCCCGGTCTTCGTATCATCGCTACCGATCATAGTGCAAAGGCGATTGAAAATGCAAAGAAGAATGCAACAGCAGCAGGAGTGGCCGCTCTGATCGAATTTTCTGTTTGTGATTTTGCTGCTACTGAAATACCTCCTGCTGTTCCGGGAATTTTTTATGTGAACCCGGAGTATGGTGAACGGCTGGGTGATGTCAGACAACTGGAAGAAACCTACAGTCGCATTGGTGATTTTATGAAACAACATTGCGGCGGATATTTCGGTTATGTATTTACTGGTAACCTGGACCTTGCGAAAAAAATAGGGTTGAAGGCCAGGCGACGGATAGAATTTTATACAGCTACGATCGATTGCCGCCTGCTGGAGTATGAATTATATAGCGGAAGCCGGGGGAAAGTTTGAGGTTTAATAGTTTAAAGTTCTTCATCCGGTAATACCGCATTTAAATCAGGATCTCCAATTTCTGGAGACTTAAAAATAAATATAAGGATATTCGATCCTTAGAAACTTTAAACCGTAAACATCAAACTTTAAAAAATGGAAATATCAGTGCTGCAAAAAATTGTAAAGGACAGGTATTTTAAAACGGATAATGACCGCGGCATCTATCATACCGCTTTATGGTTTCATGAAGAAGTGGGAGAACTTTCGGCTGCAATCGCCGGCGGGGATAAGCAAAATGCAAAAGAGGAATTTGGAGATGTGTTGATGTGGTTGTTAACCCTGGCCAACCTGATGGGAGTGGATATGGAAGAGGCGGTTGCTGAATACTTAAATGATCCCCGCAAAATTCCTTCAAAATGATGGATACTGTTTTCTTCTCCGCCCTGTCTTCACACAGGTTAGCTGGCACAGGAAGCCATGCAGGGAGACTTTTGAAGAAATCTATTAATTCTATACCAGTTCAACTTTTTCCATGATATCTCCGGCTCTGATGGCATCCAGGATCTCAAACTCATCGCTGAGTTTTCCAAAACAGGTATGCACTCCATCCAGGTGGGCGGTACCCTTACGGTTATGGCAGATAAAGAATTGAGAGCCCCCGGTATCTAACCCACGGTGAGCCATGCTCATCACTCCGCGGTCGTGCATTTGTTTTCCCCCGGTTGTTTCACATTTGATACTCCAGCCCGGTCCGCCGGCGCCTGTTCCTTCCGGGCAACCTGTTTGCACCATAAAATTGGGTATCACACGGTGGAACTTAAGTCCGTTGTAAAAACCTGCTGTCACCAGTTTTTTAAAATTGGCAACAGTTCCCGGTGCATCATCATCATACAATTCAAAATGCAGGATCCCTTTATTAGTTTGGATCAGGCCTTTTGTCAGAATATTACTCATGAATATTTTTTTGTAAAAATACGGGAGAAAGCGTCATAAAGGGTTGGTCATTCCTTAAGCCCCACCGTTTCTTTTAATCCTTTGAGTATCGTTTTCCATGAAAAATTAAAGAGGGAACTATTAGTGTTGCGGTCAAGATGCACCAGTGCCACCCGAATGTCTTCATTTTTTTTGGGATTGGAATTCTTGATGAGGATATTGACAATAAAACTTGAAAAGGGTTTCTTATGCAGTTGCGATGACCCCTTTTCTTTTTCAAGTGCGGTAACTTTAAGATCTTCGTACAGCAATGTAACAGTGCCATCTGCCGTATAATCATTGCCCTGTACACTGAATTCCGCCCCATTGATCTTTCCCGTTTTTATATGGGTAAGCCCGGTTCGTTCTATGATGGGGTTCAATAAAGTGGCATCCATAGCGCCAAAAGTTCCCTTCAGGTCGAATCGGCCATTGGGATGCAAAAGATAAAACTGCCCGGTTACATGCAGGGGAGATTTATTCAGGAATCTTGTGTTCATATCAACTGTCATTACGTTGTTGACCGCAATTTTCTTTTTATCATTTGTGAAATTGCTGATGCTTGCGTTGACATTATAGTATTGGATTTTCCCGGCCAGCCGGCTGATATTATGTCTTTCCTTATATTCAATAAATCCGTTCGTCACTACTATTTTTCCCACCCGGAAACTGACAGGAATTTTTTGCATCAGTTGCTGCGGGTAAGATCCTACCCGGTTCTTTTTATCCCTTGGTATTGCCAGGTCACGGTATATATTTAAACGGGCCGCATTGATAAGGATACTGTCAACCATGATATTTTCCTCAAACAACTGCAGCAGGTCAATATTTTGCATTTGAATATCGCTGGCGGAAAGATCATAGCGGTCAGCCTGTGTGGGAAGGGCGTTTACAAAATCTTCTTCATTTAATGCGGGAACAAGCCGGAAACTTTTTATATGGAGATGGCGGGATACGGAGCTCATAGAAATGCTATCGATGCTATAGTTATATAGTTTATTGGCGGATGACCAGTTTATCTTACTGCAGGTAAAACTGCTTTCTTTTGCAAAAAGTATACGGGTAGTATCTGCATTACTGCTGCTGTCAACTTTTACATCTACAAGCGTAACAGAGACACCCTGTATCTGAATGCCTGTTTTTTTTGTTTGGAGACTACTGGTATTTATCTGTGCTCCGGTTATCAATACCGTGTCGGCCTGTATAAGATCAAGGTTGCCTAATATCTGTTCATATATTTCTTTCGGAGGAATTGCCCGGGATGAATCCTTACCGGAATTGGTATAAATGATATTGATCACCGGGCTTTTTATTTCTAATTTCCGGCCTACTATCTCGTCGTCAATCAATGCCCGGGGTGTCTTTACACCTGAAACACTGATCCCGGGAATATGAATATTCAGCAGGATGGAAGGTTCTTTTCCCGCTGCTTTAAGTTCCATATAGCGGGTACTGTCAACCGATAAATTCATATTGGTAACGGATAAATAACCGGCGATCTCATCCATGTCGAGGCTATCATATTTTATTTTGTAAAGGCCGTCGCTCTTTTCAAGGATGACCGTTTCCAGTTTGTGTTTAATGATCGCTTTTTTGTGGGTATTCCAGTACCAGAGACCGGCTGTTATGACTGCAATAAAGAAAAGAAGAATGCTGAATGCTATTTTTCGTCCCCTGTGAGTAGCCGTGATTTTTTTCAATTTTGTTTTTATGATTTGCATGGGCTCACCAGGTCTGTTAATAGTTCCGCATTACGGGATTTAAATTTCCGGCTGCAGGAAAACAAGGATATCAAATTTGGCATGTTGGCCGGGCATGACTATAGTGTTGTGTTACTTCTGATAGCAAATCTGGGCTTGTTCACCCGGGCAATTGTTACACAATTATTTAAATCATTTATATTATTCACACATTCTCGCTGCTATTTGTAATATATCAATACAATGAGCCCTTTTTAGAAAAGAAATATCTCAGCACCTCGTTAATACCATATAGCTTTACCGTACTTCTATCAACTGCCAGCTTTTTTTCGATACTGATATCTCACTGCTAAATGCTGACCGGATATTTTAATTTGTAATCATTAAATGTTTTATATGAAAAAGAGAACTAGTTTACCGGGTTTAAAATTTGTAATTGTATTGGCAGCTTTGGCAATGGGCAGTGCAGCCATGGGCCAGTCAACCAGTAAAGAAAAAAAATTAGTGCGGGACAGTAAAATGGCAAATGATGAATTTGTTGCAACTGACGGGCTGATGAAAAGTTTATTTGCCAATTCTTATGGTTATGTGATTTTTCCCAATGTAGGGAAAGGAGGAATGGGAGTTGGCGGTGCAGCCGGTAATGGCATTTTGTATGAAAGAGGCGCTATTCTCGGTAAAGCAAAGTTGAGCCAGCTAAGCATTGGTTTCCAGTTTGGCGGCCAGGCCTATCGTGAAGTGATCTTCTTTGAATCAAAAGAGGACCTTGACCGGTTTAAAGAAAACAGGTTTGAATTTTCTGCACAGGCATCAGCTGTTGCTGTCACTGCGGGTGTCTCGGCGAATGTGAAATATAAAGAAGGTGTAATGATATTTACCCAGCAAAAAGGCGGATTGATGTATGAGGCATCGATCGGTGGGCAGAAATTTAATTTTACCGGGTTTTAGCCGCCCATGATCATCGCTGCTGTTTTTCCCGGCTGTTCAGCAATCATTGAAAAAGGCTAAATGACCAGGTTTCTTTAAAATGTATTTTTAAATGTTATAAAAGCAATACTCATTGTATGATCAAATCAGAAAAAAAATTGAAGAATCCGGTCAAAAACAAAGAAACGGCAAATAAAATTCATCAGAAATCCAGCTATACAGGCAGAACACCGAAGCAGATAATGAGTAAGCATATCCGGGATAAGAATGATGTGATAACGGATGAAGATTTTAAAAATTTAAATATCTCCGTTGATATATCCGATGAAACAGCACATCAGGTGCTTGAGATCCCTGGTGGTAATGAACGGCCAAAAGATGAGGACAAAGACCCTGTAGTAATAACTCCGTGGGATATTATCAATGAATGACGAGGAGCTTATTTTTCTGCTAACTCACTCAGCGCCTTTACTAACTGATCCAGTTCTCCGGGAGTGGTATAAACATTTGGGGTAATACGGCATCCATGAACATTGGCATAATCAATGGCCACGGTATAAATTTTATATTTTTTCATCAACACATCCGCCAGGTCAGCAGGTTTCATTCCCCGGATGCCCACATTGGCTATGCCGCATGACCGTTCCTTTTCTGCAGGAGTATTTACGATCACATTTTCCAGGGTTCTTACCTTATCCGTCCAGTAGTGTTGCAGGTAACGAAGTCTTGCTTCTTTTCTATCGGCGCCAATCTTTAAATAATAGTCAATGGCATTGGCAATAGAAAGATCTGTATGAACAGGGGGGGTGCCAATATGATTCAGGCGGTGAATATCATCCTCTTTCAGATCGGGGCTTTCGCTAAGCAAGGGCCATATGCCCGCAATATTTTCTTTCTTCACATATAAAAAACCTGCACCCAATGGCACACTCAGCCATTTATGCAAACTGGTGCCATAATAATCGCAATGCAGATCAGGAATGGAGAAATTGAAATGAGCAAATGCATGGGCCCCGTCCACCAGCACTTTTACGCCTTTGCTATGCGCCATATCGCATATCTTTTTCACGGGAAGTATCTGGCCCGTAATGTTGATCATATGACATACCATCAGCAATTTTGTTTTGGCAGTGATGGCATTTGCATAAAGATCCACGATCTCCTCATCGGAAGCGGGATGATTGGGAACAGAGACGACCTTATTGATAACTTCGTGTCTTTTAGCAACCAGTTTAAACATGTCGAGCATAGAGCCATAATCCTGTTCGGCCATTACGGCTTCATCTCCGGCCTGCCAATGTGTACCGCCGATCACCAGGTCCAGTGATTCGGTTGCATTCCTGGTAATCACCAACTCTTCTTTGTAACATCCTGCCAGGACAGCCAGTTTTTCGGCCATGGCTTTATTGTCATCAAATCTTTTTGTACGCATATAATAAGAACCCTGGTAATTCACTTCCCGTACATGGCTGATAAACTGCTCCAGTACTTCCTCTGCAAGAAAACAATAGTATCCATTCTCCAGGTTAATGTAATCCGGTTTAAGCCGGTAGCCCTTGCGGATGCCTTCCCAGAAATCTTCATTGGATGCCAGCGTTTCCGGCATGATGTGTTCATGTTTTGCAACCCATTTTTCCAAATGGCTGAAAGCCGGAGTAATGCCGAGGAGGGAGATGTTTTTTATAAAAGTCCGTTTATCCATACTTCAATGTACGGAATAATTTTTTTCATACCCCCTTTTGCAGTTTTCTTCCGACAACCATATGAATTTCTTCCGGGCGGGTCTTCAATCATAAACATCCCGGTTAATGTCCCGGCCAATCGATCAGGTTCAATTCAAAACGATTAATTTTGATGTCAGAAACGGAACCTGCATAAAGCGATGCTGTTTTTCAATTGTATCGCTGTAAAATTCTCACCCGTTAACTTCCCGGTGAAATTGAAAAATTATTTCTGTGTATAAAATTAAAAGTCATGAGCAACTTTGATCCCATCAGCCCGGAGAAACCAGGAGTTGCAGGAAACTATAACTACTATAGTGCAAACGGTTACCTGGGAGGGGCATCCAAACTGGAAAATAAGTTCCGGCATTTCTGGCGGCTGATCGGTAATACCCCCATGCTTGAGATCTTATACATGTACAAGGGAGAATGCAGGAAAGTATATGTGAAGTGCGAGCATTATAACCTGACAGGGAGTATTAAAGACCGCATGGCTCTTTACATCCTTCAAATGGCTTATATACGGGGCGACATCAAGCCCGGTGATATCATTGTTGAAGCTACCAGCGGGAACACCGGTATTTCATTCAGTGCGATCGGCAGGGCATTGGGACATGATGTTAAAATTATAATGCCCGACTGGCTGAGTAAGGAACGGATTGATATTATTAATAGTCTTGGGGCCGATGAAATACTGGTCAGCAGGGAGGAAGGCGGTTTCCTCGGGAGCATTGCATTAAGTGAAAAGATGGCCCGTGAAGACAGTCGTGTGTTTTTACCAAAACAATTTGAAAACTGTTATAATGCTGAGGCCCACGAAAAAACCACGGCAAGGGAAATATGGATGCAGCTGCAGTCTGTCGACATTACCCCGGATGCATTTGTGGCTGGTGTGGGCACGGGCGGCACTATCATGGGAGTGGGTAAATACCTTCAATCAAGGAATCCGGCTGTAAAAATTCACCCGCTGGAACCGGCTGAATCACCCACTTTATCCATGGGGCATAAAGTGGGTTCCCATCGTATCCAGGGAATATCCGATGAATTTATTCCGGCCATTGTAAAACTGGACCAACTGGACTCCATCATAAAAGTATCTGACGGTGATTCAATAATAATGGCACAGAAACTGGCCAGGGAGCTAGGTCTTGCGGTTGGCATTTCTTCGGGAGCCAACCTGATCGGTGCGATCTGGTTGCAAAATGAATTGGGGAAAGATAAAACCGTCGTCACGGTTTTCAGTGACAGCAATAAAAAATACCTGAGTACCGACCTGGTGAAAAAAGAGCCTGTGAAAGAGGATTATGTTTCTCCTGCTGTTGATTTGCTGGATTATACTGGGATCAACAGGTTATAAATTACTGAGGCAGCCTGCCTGTATGTTCCTTATTATTCTTTCAGCAACCTGCTGCAATAAATTATTTTATTATCTTCTGTCATCAGCAGGTAGGCGCCGGCAGGTAGCCTTTCCATATTCAATTGTCCGTTAGTTGTAAAAATTCCCCGGCGAAGAAATGCCCCGGATGAAGTGAATAAACTGTAAGGGTATTGCTTGCCCTGCCTGCCCTGCATATAAATAACCGATATAAAGGGATTGGGAAAAACTGTAACCGGTGCAATGACATTGGGATTACCCGTCGCCGTTATGATATTGGGTGGCCCCACATAGACCATAATATATTTTCCATTGGATAATTTAACTATTCCCGGGTCGCCGCCTGCGATATTGGTGTTTACAAACCCGTTCCATATATTCCCATCTGCAGAACTATTATACCAGATCATGGGTCCGCTGCCATAGAAGCGAAGTAAACCGCCATCAACAAGCAAATTACCCGTCCAGTTATGATTGTTATCAGAATTGATATTTCCAATTTGTGTGAACGCCAATCCGTCAGCTGATGTACAATGATATGCTCCTTCCTGCGGGGCGCCGATGGGAGCGGTATAATGCCATGTTCCATTAAATATAGTTACGGCAGGGTCTATCACCCGGTTGGTAGGATGATCGAACCGGGGTCCGGGTTCAAAACTATAATTGATACCATCGGCACTGAGAGCTGAATAAGTATTGATGATCTCAGGTCCGCCGATCATGCCATCGCTGGAAGAATAGAAGATGCGTATCTTTTTATCGGTTGTGACAACGATGGTAGGATCGAAGGGCCGCTGGTAATTTGCCGGAAGATTATTAACTACGATCGGAATAGGTGTTGTCCAACTGGTTCCGTTGTCATACGAGAATTTTACAGCCACCCGGTCCCATGTGGGAGAGGGATTAGGTTGCCTGAACCACTGGAAAACAGCAACCAGTGTATCGCTTTTCCATTGTATGATACAGGGCACACCGGAGGAGTCCTGGAAAATGGCCGGAGAGTTAAAATTGATCCCATCGGTTGATTGTACGATGATCAATGCATTTTGCCAGGGCGGATTTCCCTGGCTGATGGTTGTACTTGTTTTGATGAGTAATACAATAAAGAATAAAGCTCGTTTCATTTTGCGGGGATCACTCTACTAAATTAATCAAATAATCCCGATGGCTGTCTGAACCGGCCCTGTCATCAATCATAATCATTCGCCAAAAGCCATTGAAAAGAAAAGCGGCAGTTAGATTTAACTGCCGCTCCATACAAAAGATATAATCAACAATAATTTCTTTTATAATACTTAATATTTCTGCACGATCCTGTAGTAGAAGAAGCTGGGTGGTCCTTTACACATCCACTTCATTAAAAGATAAAACAAGGTTTAAAAGCTTTGATTCTACTTTCCGGTATTTCACAGCAGCCTTGTCGAGCATGAACCTGGAAGCTTTAAAAATATCAGTGCCTTCATATTTATCAGAGAGGTAGATCACTTCGGTTATCCCGGATTGAATAATGGCTTTTGAACATTCGTTGCAGGGGAAAAGCGCCGTATAGATCTTACAGCCTTTCAGGTCCATTCCAATATTGTTTAATATGGCATTGAGTTCTGCATGGCAGATGTACGGATATTTTGTATTAAGAAATTCTCCCTGCTTTTCCCAGGGAAACTCATCATCATCACAGCCGATCGGAAGCCCGTTGTAACCGGCGCCAACAATTTTGTTCTTATCACTGACAATACAGGCCCCTACCTGTGTGCTGGGATCTTTACTTCGTTTGGCTGATAACAGAGCTACTCCCATAAAATATTCATCCCATGAAATATAATCCTGTCTCTTTTTCAACATCGGTCAGTTTATTATTTAAATATTATTCAGCAAACCACTCATTATGCTGTTCTTCCACGCGGATAAAAGTGGTTCGTTTGCTGAGTTCTTTTAATGATCTTGCTCCCACATAGGTACAGGCAGAACGAAGCCCACCTAAGATATCCTGCACGGTGTCTGTAACTTTTCCACGATAAAGTATTTGCGTGGTCTTTCCTTCCGATGCCCGGTAATCAGC
>JBGPKR010000085.1:0-13639 GCA_041486045.1 Chitinophagaceae bacterium
ATAAAACCCCCGGGTATTCGTAAATAAGTTGCACCGATTTTTTATATTTATGTATACAATAATTATAAAAAATAAATCTATATGGACAAAAACAAAAAACCAGATAGCAAATCCCGCCGGTGGTTCTTATCCCTCTTTACGCCGACTGATAAAAAAGCGGACAAACCAGAAATGGTAAAAATGCTGACAGCGGAAGGAAAGTTGGTAGAAATTGATAAAGCCGTGCTGGATGAAGTGGCTAAAAAACAAAAAGCTACCAATAAAGACATCTATAACTGGATGAAAAATCCATCCAAAAACAAAAACTAACAAATCCTATTCACTTCCTATTATTTATAAGGACAATGAAACAAGAAGAAATAAATGATAAAAGCCGGCGGGATTTTTTAAAAACGGCCGCCATAGCAACAGTGGCCACAGCTGCCTGCGGTAGTTTGGCCTGTTCCTGCTCCTCTAAAAAAGCAACGGTAAGCGAAAAAGTAAGGCTCCTGTCTCCGGATGGGGAAATCGTTGAAATTGACTCCGCCTATCTGAATCACCATGAGAATATGGCTGTTTTATCCCAGCATGAACAAAGAATGGGCATACCAGGAAAAAAATTCGTGATGGTGGTAGATCTTTCCCGTTGCAAGAATGCCCGTAAGTGCGTGGCAGCCTGCCAAAAATGGCATTACCGGCCGGAAACCACTGAATGGCTCACTGTGAAATTAATGAAGGACAGTGATAAAGCTGCTCCTTATTGGTTTCCGAAACAATGTTTCCACTGTGACAACCCCCCTTGCGTGAAAGTGTGCCCGGTAAATGCCACTTTTAAAAGACAGGATGGGTTGGTATTAATAGACAATGAAAGATGTATTGGTTGTAAATTCTGTATGGCTGCCTGTCCTTATTCTACCCGTGTTTTCAACTGGGCTGAACCCGAAATGCCAAATGATATAAAAAACCTGCCTTACTCTGTTGAAACAGGAGTCCCTGCCAGAGTTGGTACGGTGGAAAAATGTGATTTCTGTCCGGACAGGGCAAGAGAAGGTCTTCTTCCCCCCTGTGTGGAAGCCTGCCCCAATGGCGTATTCTATTTCGGTGATGAAAATGAAGACACGGTTACTAATGGTGATGAAACTTTAAGCTTCAGCCAATTAATAAAAGACCGGGCGGCTTACCGGTTCCAGGAAGAACTCGGAACCAAACCAAGGGTGTATTACCTGCCGCCAAAAGAGAGGCAGTTCCCGGTTGAAAGAGGTTATGAAAATTTACCTGATAAACTAAAAGCGAGATTTAAAGATGTAATGGAAGAAAGTCATTTACTTGAAAAAAAATGATACTTCCGGTACGCTTCAGATTAACAATGAATACAAATTAATATGGAACTTAATAAATATCAGCAGGAGGTTTTTGATAAACAACGACCCGTCATTGAAAAATTTGGGGCAAAAACCTGGAGATGGACCATATTTTTTCTTCTGTGGATCGGCTTAGGAGGCTATGCCCTTTATCTGCAGATTGCCAAAGGCCATAAAGTAACAGGCATGAGAGATAATGTTGTTTGGGGACTTTATATAGCCAACTTCATTTTCTTTATTGGTATCAGTTATGCAGGCGCTGTTATTTCAGGCATTCTTCATATCCTGAAAGTGGAATGGCGCAAACCTATTATCCGCATTGCCGAGATGATCACCGTAATCTCTACTGTTATTGGCCCTGTTTTTATTTTATTATGTGTTGGCCGGTTAGACAGGCTTCATCATCTTTTCCTGTATCCAAGGCTTCAGTCCCCCATTACATGGGACGTATTTGCTATCGGTACTTATTTTACCGGTAGTGTAATTTTTCTTTATCTCGCCCTGATAAAAGATTTTGCTATCTATCGTGATGCCAGGCTGAATATTCCCAAATGGCAACAAAAAATGTATAAGATATTAGCGATTGGCTATCGTGGTACCAAGGGCCAGAAAAGGCATATCAGGATTTCCACCAACCTGCTGGCAATTATGATTATTCCATTGGCCATTATTGTGCACTCCGTCCTGTCCTGGATTTTTGGAATGACATTGCGCCCCGGCTGGCATAGTACCATCTTTGGTCCTTACTTTGTTCTGGCTGCCATTTATTCCGGTACCGGTGTGCTGATCATGGCCATGTGGGTGTACAGAAAAATGTATAAGCTTGAGAGCTACATCCAGGAAAAACATTTTATTTACCTCGGTTATATCATGCTGGTGCTTGGCGCCGCTTATGGATACTTTACGTTTTCAGAATACCTTACCGATTGGTTTGGTTCTGAGAAATGGAGTAATGAGGTGATAGAAAAAATATTCAACCCTGCAAAATATGGCTGGTGGTTCCTCTTTGCCAATTTTGCAGGAATAATACTTCCGATCTTTATTGTAGCCTTCCCTAAAACAAGAAAACCGGGATGGATTACCATTGCTTCATTTTTTATGGTGATCGCCCTTTGGGTAAAAAGATACCTGATCATTGTTCCTACTCTCGAGTCTCCTTTACTTCCCATGCAGGACACAAGAACTGAGTATGTGAAATACTCTGCGACATGGGTAGAATGGGCGCTTACGTTTGCAGGCATTGCCACTTTCTTTTTATTCTTTACACTCCTGTCAAAATTTGTAACAATTATTCCGATATCAGAATTCGGGGGAAAAGAAAAACCAGTCGTTACAGCAAAAGATACTGCGGAAGAAACCGAAATAGCTTCAGCATAAAAATAGTTTATGAAACAAGATGTAACCATAACAGCGTTTAAAAAAGTTCTTCAACAACTTTTTATTTCTGTTACTCTTTTTATAACATTACTGATTCCCGGCCGCTTGTTTGCCCAAACCGACAGTACACAAAAAGCAGATACGGCTGTGAAAGAAGAAGCATCGTTAATAGCTCCTTCCATAGAATTCAAAACTGTTCAGAAAGCAGATAATACTATTGACCTGAAAGCGGCATTGAAAGCTAAAGTCAAAGGCTCATCCATGAAATTACCATTGCTTAAAGTCAGTTTTCTGCTGATAACTGACACAGCAGAAAAAGAACTCGGCTTTGTAATTACTGATGGTGAGGGAAGGGCTGTATTGAATGCTAAAGCAGATGCTCTGGCTACAGGCAAGGAAGGAAAACTGCATTTTAAGGCTGTGTTTGCCGGAAACAAAGCTATGGATGCTGCAGAAGGGGAAATGACTATAAAAAGAGCCCGGCTTGAAATTACACCTGTAAAAGAAGATTCCCTGCTGACTGTTCATGTAAAACTGGTAGATGTGGGCACAGGAACTGAAAAACCGGTGCCGGAGACTTTGCTTGGAATATTTGTACAGCGGTCATTCAATCCTTTAAAAATCGGGGAGGGAACCACAGACGAAAATGGCGAAGCAACTGTTGAAATTCCTAAAAATCTTCCGGGTAATGCAAAAGGTGATATTACCCTTATGGCAAAACTGGATGAAAATGAATTGTATGGCAACCTGGAAGCAAGTGTTACACAGCAATGGGGAGTGCCGGTTTCTGATCAATTACAAGAACTGCCAAGAGCTTTATGGAGTTCCCATCCACCTATTTGGATGATGATCACTTTCATCATATTAATGTGCACTGTTTGGGGGCACTATCTCGTTATCATTATTCAGATGTTCAGGTTAAGAAAAGAAGAACCTGATCCTGATTCTCCTACTGTCGAACACATTTCTTAACCGAAATAATAAAATTATGGAAGAAGAAAATAATAAAACAGACAACAAAACAAACCGTAAGGATTTCCTTAAAAAGAGTTTGTTTGCCGGAAGTGTTCTCGCTGCGGGGGCTGTTGGAATTAATTCGCTTACTTCCTGCAAAAATAATTCCGGCAAAAAAGTAAAAGTGCTTACAGCAGATGGAAAACTGGTAGAAGTTGATTCAAATACCATCAGCAATGCCCATCCCTGTTGTGCTGCTACGACCACAGAATCCCGGATAGGTATTCCCGGCAAAAAATTTGTAATGGTGATTGATCTTTCCCGCTGCAAGCATGCACTGAAATGCCAGGATGCCTGTCAGCGATATCACCATTTATCCGGAATGAATGTATGGCTGAAAGTATTCAAGATGCATGACGCAGAAAATACTGCCCCTTATTGGATGCCCAAGCCCTGTTTGCATTGCGATAAACCGCCTTGTGTAAAAGTTTGCCCGGTTAGCGCCACCTATAAAAGAGACGATGGTATTGTGCTGGTAGATAACGACCGGTGCATTGGTTGCAGGTTCTGTATGGCGGCTTGTCCGTATTCTACCCGATCGTTTAACTGGGAGGAACCGAAATATTTGGATGAAACTACAGGAGCTGTTTACTCCCCGGAGCTTGGTTTTCCGCAAAAAAAAGGAACAGTGGAAAAATGTGATTTCTGCCCCGATATGCTCAGGCAGGGAAAACTTCCGCATTGTGTTACTGCCTGCCCAAATGGTGTTTTTTATATGGGCGATCTTAATGAAGATTCTGTTTCCAATGGTGCTGAAACGGTACGTTTCAGCCAGTTAATAAAAGACAAAGGCGGTTACAGGCTGAATGAAATACTGGGCACCGAACCAAGTGTTTACTACCTGCCTCCTGTTAACAGGCTATTCCCCTTTAAGGATCCTGAAACAACAAAGGAAAAAACGGAAGAAACAAAATAATATACGATAAGAAAGAACAGGTATCATTATTATTATTTATAACAAGTGATTAATGCTGTATGAAGCCGGGGAGGATAAAGAATATCTGATCTCACTATGCAAGAAAATAAAATAGTAATTAAAGAAAGTGAAGCAGTAGCAATGCTTCATCAGTTCAACGAAGACCTGCTTCCCAAAAAATTCGGTACAATCGGTAAAGCCTGGACGGCCCTGCTTATTGTTGTCTTTCTTTTTGGTGTTTACTGCTATATTGTACAGCTAAGGGAAGGACTGGTCATAACAGGAATGAGGGATTTTGTCTTCTGGGGGATCTATATTTCCAATTTTGTTTTTTTTGTCGCCATCAGCCTGGTTGGATCTTTGGTAACAGCTATTCTTTATCTCATGAAAGTATCCTGGAGGGCGCCGCTTACGAGAATATCAGAGATCATTGCTGTGGCAGCGATCATTTTTGCGGGTTTAATCATCATTGTGGATATGGGGCGTCCTGACAGGGTGGCCAATATGGTTTTACACGGAAGGATCCAGTCGCCGATCATCTGGGATGTGATGGTGGTTTCAACATACATGGTGCTTAGTATTTTATTACTCTATTTTCCGCTTCTTCCGGGTATCTCTTATTGCAGGGATCACCTGAAAAAAATTCCCAACTGGCAGAAACGTATGTACAGAATTTTGTCATTAGGATGGAAGAACAAACCGGAACAATATGAGTTAGTAAAAAAAGCTGTTACTATTTTATCTGTAATGATCATTCCGGTAGCCCTTTGTATTCACACCGTAACTTCCTGGCTTTTTGCAAGCACCTACCGGCCCGGTTGGGACAGTACCAACTTTGGAGCCTATTTTGTATCCGGAGCCTTCCTGGTGGGTTCGGGGGGAGTGGTTGCGGGAATGTATCTTCTCCGGAGATTTAACCCTTCCTATGAAAAATACCTGACGAACACTCACTTTGACAGGATGGGTAAGCTCCTGGTTCTTCTGGCCGTGGTGTATGCTTATTTTTCTATCAACGAATATCTTATTCCGGCCTATAAAATGAAAGGAGAAGAGGCCCATCATCTCAATGAACTTTTTACCGGGTATTACGCCCCCATGTTCTGGTCAGTACAATTTTTTGGGATGATACTTCCGATCATCGTGTTGTTGTTCAAAAAAGGAAGACGACCACTGCCCATGTTTATCATGGCTGTTCTTGTAATCGTATGTGCCTGGTTTAAGCGTTACCTGATTGTTATTCCAAGTATGTCTTTCCTGCCGGTGCAGGAAATTCCGGAAGCATGGAAACATTATTCCCCCACATTCAGGGAATGGGCCATCACCGGTGGTTCGCTGGCAGGTGCTTTATTGGTCATAACAGCCTTTATCCGCTATTTCCCTATTATTTCAGCTTGGGAAGTAGCCGAAGAAAAAGGGATCTCCGAAGATACTATTTACAAACATCTACACGAAGGCAATGAAAAATGATCTTACATATTATCAAGCAAGTAAAGGATACCACTGGGGGTTTTTTATTCCGGTTGTAATAAGCGCATTACTCCTGATTCATAACGGCGCCATGGCACAGGAAGCAAAGGACAGCGCTTCCCGGCCTGCCGGTCAGACAGGCAAGCTTTCTTTTACCATGAATGTGAGCTCCCTGTTATCGAACGGTATCAGGACTGTGAAAGTGCAGGCAAGCAGGAAAGAAAATAAAAAAACCATAGTAGTAAATGATATAAAGTCTCCTCTTACTCTTTACCTGAATGATGTGAAAGCTTATGATCCTTCAGATGGAACCGGCTTGATAGGCAAACTCAATATTAACTATGAAGGAGAAGGGATATTTGTTCTTCCTGTTGATTTTTATAAACTTTCTGCTGGTTTACATAAATATTCTTTCATAGCTAAAATGGATTCGGACCCAAAATATGAAGATGCTGAAGAAACAATTACTGTTGCTGATGCAAAAATCAGCATGTTGTATTCCGGTGAGGATTCTGTAAAAAATGCAACCGCCGTCTTATCCGCCTGGAAAGACAGCGGCTATGTTCCTGTGCCCGGAGCAGAGCTGAAACTTTGTATCAAAAGAACGTTTAATTTCCTGTTATTTGGTGAAGCAGGAACTCTCACCGATTCATTGGGGCAGGTTTCCGGTGATCTCCCCATGGATTTACCGGGTAATGCTGACAGCACCCTTACAATTTTCGGAAGGTTAGAAGATGATGAAAATTATGGCACGGTAGAAGGAGGTATCTCTGTTCCCTGGACAGTGCTCCCGAAAAAAAACCCTGTAAGGGGGAGAACATTGTGGTCATCCGGAGATAATGCCCCCCTGATATTGGTAATTTCATCTGTGATAATAATTGTTATTATATGGGGAACCATTTTTTATCTTGTCCGTTTATTATTCAAGATAAAAAAGCTGGGAAAGGGCCCTTAATTATTTAACATGAAACGACGTTGAAAAAGCAGAACTTTGTGCAACTAATTTGTAACTTAAATAATCTATTTAATACGTAAAAACAACAAACATGAAAACAAAAGCACCTGTACTGATTACGAGTCTATTCGTTTTTGGCCTCTTCTCCTTTGTACCCAAAACATTGAATAACGAGGATCCTTGGGTCGTTCCCGATGCCTATAAAACCAAGGTTAACCCTATAAAAGGAGATGCAGCATCTCTTGTTAATGGTAAAACCCTGTATGGCACACATTGTAAATCATGTCATGGCACAAAAGGAAAAGGAGACGGCCCTAAAGCCTCCCAGTTGGACACTGAATGCGGCGATTTTACCAAAGCGACGTTCCAGGCACAAACCGATGGTTCAATATATTATAAAACCGAAAAAGGCAGAAAAGACATGCCCTCTTTTAAAACTAAGATCCCGGTTGCAAATGATATCTGGGCCGTTATAAATTATATCAGAACCCTTAAATAATTCATATATTTCCTGTGATTCAAAGAAAGGCCGTTCATCATAACGGCCTTTCTTTTGATGAATTTAGCCAGGCAGGCGTAAAGTTCTTACGATTTTGCAGGTTTCAATATTTTTATGCCTTTTCTTCTTAAGCCTGCAATGTCTGGAGATCTTTATTTCTAAGGATACAAAGTGGTAAAGATTTAAATAATGAAACTTGAAAAAGAAATACAGCAGGTAAAGCCATTCAGAAATGATTACCATAGGGCGGCTGTAAATCTTATTTTTTCAGGCAAGTGGATGATTCAATTTCATTCCGATATTTTTAAGAAGTATGATTTAACTGTTCAGCAATATAATATTCTGCGCATTTTGCAAGGCAGATTTCCCAAGGTAACAACCGTAAAACTCATCAGAGAACGAATGCTAGACCGGATGAGTGACGCCTCAAGAATTGTTGAACTCCTCCGTAAAAAGGGAATGGTGGAAAGAAACATAAGCAGCTCGGACAGGCGAAGAACTGATGTAATTATTTCTATTAAAGGATCAGGCCTGCTGAAAGAAATTGAAAAGGAAAGCGAATACATGGACAATTACCTCTCTTCATTAAATGAAAAAGAAATTGTCCTGTTGAACGAACTGCTGGATAAGGTAAGAGGGTAAAGAACCCCTTCTTACAGCATGAAATATGGTTTACCGGGAGCTGGAATCTGAAAGCATGTACTTTTGCATAAGAGTTCGCCACAATGAAAAACGCAATAGAATGTAATATATGTAAAAACGAAAAATGTTTCGTGAAGCAGGGGTGTTTTGGCGAGTGGTTGAATAAAATCAGCAGCAATAAAAACCAGTATTGGTGCAAAAAGGGAGGTTATATCTTCCGCGAAGGTGAACCTGTTTACGGAATACATTTCATTCAGGAAGGTGGGGTAAAAATAGTAACCACAAGTTTGCATGGACGGGAGCAAATTGTTCGCCTGGCAAAGGAAGGTCAAATACTGGGCCACCGGGGGCTTGGAAGAACCTATTACTATTTTAATGCAGTTGCCCTGAAGGACACCCTGGTGTGTTTAATTGATAATGAGTTGTTTTATGAGGCCTGCATGAATTGCCCGAAGTTTGCCTATAACCTTATTTTTTTCTACGCATCGGAATTACGAAGGGCAGAACTAAGGGTGAAATACCAGGCACAGATGAACATAAGGGAAAAAGTGGCCATGGCGTTCGTGTATTGTTATGAAGTATTCGGAATCGATCCTGAAACAAGGATGCTGAATATTTCATTAAGCAGGCAGGACCTTGCTGATATTGCCGGCACTACTTCCGAACAGGTGACACGACAATTGGGCGATTTTGAAAGTGAAAAATTAATTTCCAGGAATAAAAGAACAATTAAACTTCACAATATAAAGGGGCTTGAAGAGATTGTCAGCGAATATAAGATCGATTGATAGGAAAGTGTAAATCGGTCAGCAATAAAAACCTTCTCCCCCTTTTCGTGAATGGCATAAAATCTTTCTTCATAACTATTTGCATTTACGATTGTTCCGGTATCCGGATGCGGGATTTTCATCAAGTGAACTTTCCTCTGTTCTTTCCAAAATATATCAAACCTGCATTTTAGCAGGTTTTTTCCCACTATAATGCAAAGAGTTTTCTGACTTAAGTCATGTTTGCTATTACAAGACCGCATGAACTTTATATTAAATGTTATAACATCCATTACTCTTTTAAAAATTGATCCGGTCGTAGCAATTTCCAGACGGACATTAAATAAAAAATTATGGGAAAAGAAAATTCAGCAAATCCACCCAACCGCAGGAACTTTCTGAAAATCGGGCTTATAACCGGGGGCTCCATTGCAGCAGGCACTCTGGCCATAACAAAAATTCTTTCCCAGGATAAAAAACCGGATTCGGGCATTAAGAAAACTGTTTTTACACAAGACGGAAAAGTATTTACTGCTGACCAAACACATTTACATGAATACGATGCGCCCCCCGTTTCAAATAAGGAAGCCCGGAAAGGGATTGAAGGGAAAAAATTTGTAATGGTATTCGACCTGGCAAAGTGTGATGGTTGCAGGCTTTGTACAGAAGCCTGCCAGGCCATGCACTTTACAGAACCTGACAGGGAATGGATAAGGGTGTACAAAATGAAAGATTCAGATGCTACAGAGCCCTATTTTTTCCCAAAGCCTTGTTTTCAATGTGACAATTCACCTTGTGTGAAAGTTTGCCCGGTAAACGCAACATTCAAACGGCAGGATGGAATTGTATTGGTAGATAACGAACGCTGTATCGGATGCCGTTCCTGTATGGCAGCATGTCCGTATTCCACCAGGTACTTTAACTGGAGCAAGCCGATCGAATCTCCGGAAATTTCAAAAATTGCCTATTCACCCGAACAGGGCTTCCCAAGAAAAATAGGCACTGTTGAGAAATGTGATTTCTGCCCGCATATGATCAGGGCGGGAAAAATGCCTGCCTGCGTAAGCGGATGCCCGATGGATGCCATCTACTTTGGAGACCAGAATGAAGATGCTGTTACAAACGCATCAGGAGTGACTGTAAAATTCAGCAAACTTCTTGAGGATAATGCAGGTTACCGCTACCTCGAAGATCTAGGAACGGAACCAAGAGTGTATTACCTGCCTCCCAAAAACAGGAAGTATCCAAAACCCGTAATGGATGAGAAAACGACTGAACCTGAACCGGCAAAAGAAATGAATGACATGAAAATGAACGACATGAAAATGGATCATGCACATATGTAATTAATCTATTAAGAAAAATATGTTATGCAACAAGACAGGCAGTTAATAAATAATGAGATTGAAATTCTCCGCGAAGATTGTCTTCGTCCGACAAACAAATGGAGTGGGACAGCCAAACTCTGGATAGGGTTTTTATTAGCAGTGCTCGGCTGGGGTATTTATGCCTATGTACATCAATTAAGATACGGCCTGGGTGTTACAGCCATGCGGAATTATGTATCATGGGGTTTATACATTACAACTTTCGTATTCTTTATAGGCATCAGCCATTCCGGAACCCTTGTTTCTGCAATCCTTCGGATTACCAAACAAGAATGGCGCAGGCCTATTACCCGTTCTGCCGAACTATTAACCTGGGTTTCTCTTTTTTGGGGTGGAATTATGCCTATCATAGATCTGGGACGCCCCGGCCGCATTTTTAACATCGTAATTTTTGGGAGAGTTCAATCACCGCTTGTTTGGGATGTGATCTGCATTTTCAGCTACTTTGTCGGCAGCACTATTTTTTTGTTTCTTCCCATGATTCCTGATATGGCACTATGCAGGGACCGGTTAAAAAACACGAAAACACGTTTCAATAAATTCAAAAAATGGCTGTATACAAAAATGGCTGTCGGATGGCAGGGAACTAAAACCCAGTGGCACCGTCTTGAGAAATCTATGACCATCATGACGATCATAATAATTCCGATTGCTGTTTCGGTTCACACGGTGGTTAGTTACATTTTCGCAATGACATTGCGTACTGGCTGGAATAGTACTGTGTTCGGACCTTATTTTGTAGCAGGGGCGCTTTATTCAGGATCTGCAGGTGTTATTTTAGGAATGTTTGTTTTCAGGAAATTATACAAACTGGAAAAATATATAACACCGAAGCATTTTGACCTGATGGGCCGGATCGTACTGGCCCTGACGCTTATATACGCCTACATGAATCTGAATGAATACTGGATTCCTGCCTACAAAATGGCCACAGCAGAAGGCCATTTACTCAGAGATTTATTCAGCGGCAGTTATAGCAAGGTTTTCTGGACCCTACAATTTGGTACCGTACTGTTGCCGATAATAATAATGAGTTTTCCAAAAGGCAGAAGACCAAACCTTCTTGCTATTGTCTGTGTTATCATCGTAATAGGTGCCTGGGCAAAACGATACATCATTATCGTTCCAACCATGTTACATCCCCATACTCCTATTCAACACGTTCCGGCTGATTGGGCCACTTATTTTCCCAATTGGGTTGAATGGTCTGTTACCCTGGGGGCTTTGGCGGGAATGCTACTTATCATAACCCTGTTTTCCAAATTGTTCCCGATGATGGCTGTTTGGGAAGTAGAGGAAGGGATAAAAATTAATCATGAAAAAGAATTAGCGGCCAAGATCAGGGAAAAAATGGAAGCAGAAATAAATTTTCAGCCTGCAGTTAAACCGGGATAAAAAATAAAAATTATGAAGAAGAAAAAAAATATAAAAATTCCCGTAAGTAAAACGCTTTTAGTCATTGCTGCCAGCCTTCTGTTTAACATGGCAACAGCGCAGATGGATTCAACCGGGCAGGATAAAAAAGAAAGTTCTATCGATTTATCATTTTACAAGAAAGCCGACCTGGGTAAAACTATTTCTGCTGTAGTTACCACCATGGGAATAAACGGCAAGTGGGTCCCTGCAAACGGCGTGAACATTAACTTCTATACTCAAAACAAATCCGGGCCCGCCATTTTGAAAAGTGTAGTAACAAATCCCCGGGGTATTGCAATACTACCATTTCCCGATAGCTTATCAAAAGATGCACAGGGTCTTTACAGGATTATAGCAAGAATTGAAAACAACAGTTTATATAAAGATGTGGAAGAGAAAATTGAGTTTAAAGAGGCAAATCTTATGCTGAAATTTAATCCGGCCGATTCTGCGCATGAAGTAACTGCAATGGTAACAGAAACCGGAAGCGACGGCAAAGAAATCCCTGTTGCAGAAACGGAGGTAAGTTTTTTTGTTCAACGGCTGTTCGGCACCATGCCCGCAAACGAGGAATATGTTGTCAGCACTGATAAAGATGGTGAAGCTGTTTTTTCTTACCCGGGAGATATTAAGGGTGGCAGGACCGGCAAAATCACTATGGTAGCAAAAATTCTTGATAACAAGTTATTTGGTACTGTAGAAACAAAAAGTGATGCGCCATGGGGAATAGTTGTACCTGTTGAAACGAATCCATTCCCAAGGGCGCTGATTATGCCCAAAGCCCCGTTCCAGCTTATCATCACGTTGGTTTTGATTTTCGGGGGGATCTGGACAACTTATTTTTTCATTTTTTACCAGCTGAAAAAAATCAATGAGGAGACCCGGATAAAAAATGTCAGTGAAATAAATCGTTAATAAAAATTTTAATAACAGATAAAAACAAGTTTTCTGTAACATTCAAAAAATAAATACCATGAAACAGTTACAAAAAAAGATTGGTGTAATTGCACTCTTTATTGCAACAGTCGGCATTTTAGTGAATTGCACTAAACGGAACCAGGTTATTGAAGAAGAAAATTTTTCATCCGGCACTGAATTGGTTTCGTTAAAAACCACAACAGCACCCACCATTGATGGCACTATTGATGCCATGTGGGGTAATGCACAAAAGTTAGACATTTTACCACAGGTGCCGGACCCGGGAAATAATCTTTTTACCGGGTACATTGGACAAACTTATCCTGCAACCATACGTTCCATGTACGACAATCAGTACATTTATTTTCTGGTTGAAGTTCAGGACAATAACAAGAGTGTTAAATCAACTCCCTGGTATTTCAATCCAACTACACAACGCTGGGCACAGGAGCCTTCTGCAAGAACTTATGATGCAAGCGGGGTTTTAACCAGGGATGGATGGGGAGAAGACAAATTAGCGTTTCAATGGAATGTTGATTTTTCAACTCCAAAATTTATTACACAAACCTGTTATGCCAGTTGCCATATATTTACGCCATACTTAGATTATTCACTAACGCCTCCGGCCATGAAATCCAATGCAGCCAGTGGTAATCATTATACCAATGGACAAAATGAAAAAATTGATATGTGGTGGGCGCATCCCAACAGGGGTCTTCAGTTTGGCAAAATGGATGACAATTACCAGGACTGGGCAGGCGGCCCCCAGGTTACCAGTTTAGTAGGTGGTTCGGGTAACGGTCGTCACTTTGATGATTTGGTAGTATCAGGAGCCTCAGCAACATGGCCTTTTGCACCAACTTATACAGCCGATGCAACACAGGGGTCTGCCAATAACAGGCAAAGTTTAAAATTGGATGGTACCGGCGCTTCCGTTAAC